>JADYYF010000142.1 GCA_020853795.1 Candidatus Zixiibacteriota bacterium | reverse complement strand
GGCGTTTCACTTTTCTATGGCGGTACTGCTGCCTTCGATTCTGTTCCTTTGGCATCAGACTCTCACAGCCAGATTCCGCACACTCATTGTCGCCGGCGTCGGCGTCCTGCTGCTTGTCGGTGGGACGATCTTCCTCGCTCGCGCCGGCTTGCTCGAACAGACCTTCGTGCCGCTCTATCCAACGGCACTAAATCCGTACCACCTGTTTTCGCTCCAGCATCTGACGGATCTGGCCAACGTCGTGATCCGCAACCACGCGCTTCTGCCCGTGCTGCTCATTACACCAGTCTTCCGCCGCCTGCCGGAACGCAATCTACTTCTTACCGCGATCATCCCCGCCGTACTTTTCACGATTCTGATCGATCCCAAGATCGGCGCCGTTCGCGACTGGGACTTGCTCAGCGCCGCCGCCGCACCCGGCTTGTCCGCGCTCATCATCACGCTCCGTCGCCTGTTTGCCGCCGACCACCGCGCGGGCTATCAATTACTTCTGCCGTTCTTCTTGTTTGGCGTCTTGCACACCGGTAGTTGGCTGCTGCTCAATTCCGATCGCCAGCGCGGCTACGAATTCGTCAAAGGCGTAATCCAGCATGATGTTCATTACACCTCGGCCTACTACGACGGCTATCGCCTGATCCCTTGGCACGTCCTCGCCTACAATGTCTACGACGACGTTCCCGAGGCGGTTCGCGTACTCGAAATGCACCTGCGCACCCACCCGACCGACATCTACAATGCCTACCAACTGGCCGTTATCAAGAGCCTTGCCGGCGAGACCCAGGCGGCCGCCCGCCTCGTGCGCGACCGCTGGTATCCGGCACTGCTCGAACAACCCCGCATGGCTTGGGAGTTGTCGCGCGTCTTTCGCCGTGCCGACAGCCCCGGTGAGCAGGAGGCAGTCTTGCGCGCGTATCTCAACCTCAAGGGCGACCATGACTGGATCACCTATGAACTCGGTTCGCTCCTGCGTGATCGCGGCCAACTCGATTCCGCTTGGGCGCTGCAATCCTCGGTGCTCGCGCGCAAGAACATGCTCACGCTCGAACATCAGGTCGATTTCGCGCTGTTTGCCGTCGAGCGCAACCGGCCGACGGTGGCCATGGCACTCCTGCGTGAACTCAGCCCGCGCCTGGACGATCCCTACCGCACAACTGCCGCGCGTCTGGCCGATGCGCTCGCCCGCAACGACTCGTTCCGCATCGGCGAGTTGCAGGCACAATTGCGGCTGTTCCTGGATAAATAGCGTTATCGAAAATCGCGCGACTTGATCGCCAAATCTTGGAAGGCAAATTCCAGCGGCCGGAAATCTCTCCCGATCACGTTGATCACCCCGTCCTGCTTTTCCACCGTCCCGGTTACTACCAGCGCCTTGCCGTCGGTCACGATCCGCCCGAATTGCGCCACCTGCTGTGGTTTGACCACGACGTTGATAAACCCGGCCTCGTCTTCCAGCGTGATAAACAAAAACCCCTTCGCTGTTCCGGGCCGTTGCCGGATCACGATTATTCCCGCTACCTGCACTCGTTGCCGGTCGGGCGTTTGCGCCAAATCCGCCGAGTTCTTGAATCCCCGCGCCGCCAGTTGCGGCCGCACAAAGCGCATCAAATGCGGCGCCGTCGACAAATCCATCCCCTTGAAATCCGCGATCAATTCCTCGGCGGGAAGCATTACCGGCAGAAGCAGCGCGCCCCGTTCCGGCGTCGGCAAACGTAGTTCCTGGCTCGATCTCCCGGTAAGTGCCATAATCTGCCACGCCGCCTGCCGCCGCGTAATTCCGAAACTGTCAAACGCTCCGACCATCGCCAACTGCTGCAGCGCGCCGCGATTCAATTGCGTGCGGTACACAAAATCTTCCAGCGACGCAAACGGCCCGCGTGCCAGTTCGCGCTCGATTATCTCCTGCGCATCCGCCCCCAATCCCTTGACGTACCGGTATCCCAACCGCACTGCCGGCTGCTCGTTCTGTGTACCTTCGGATTCACCGCCCGCGGCGTCTTTCTCCCTCATCCGTGAGCGAACCGAATCGGGCGCGAGGGAGCTTTCCCGCAATTCGAGTTTCTCCGCAGTTGAAGTCGTCGCGGCACGAACATCCGCCTCGATCGTGCAATCCCACGAACTCCGATTGACATCCACCGGCAAAAACGTCACCTCGCGTCGCTGCCCCTCGTAAACAATGCTCGCCGGCGAATAAAACCCCATCGGCTGCGCGTTCAGCAGCGCGCAGTAAAACTCCGGCGCGAAGTAGACCTTCAGGTACGCCGACACATACACCAGCAGGGCAAACGATGCCGCGTGCGATTCGGGGAAGCCGTAGTCGGCGAACGCCGTCAACTGCTTGTAGATTCGCATCGCCACCTCCTGCTCGATCCCGTGCCGCGTCATCCCCTCGATTAGATCCAGCGCGATCGCCTCCATGCGCTCGCGCGATCGTTTGTGCCCCATGGCACGTCGCAATTCATCCGCCTGGCTCGGACTGAATCCCGCCGCCGCAATCGCCACCTGCATCCCTTGCTCCTGAAACAGCGGCACTCCGAGCGTCCGCTCTAAAATCGGCTTGAGCGACGGATGCGGATAGGTCACCTCCTCCTCGCCCGCTCGCCGTCGCAGATACGGATGCACCATCTCCCCCTGAATCGGCCCCGGCCGAATCAGCGCCACTTCGACCACCAGATCATAAAAACAACGCGGTTGCAGGCGCGGCAGCGTGTTCATCTGCGCGCGCGACTCGACCTGAAACACCCCGACCGTCTCGGCCTTGCTGAGCAACTCGTACACCCGCGGATCGTCATACGCCAGTTTCGCCGGATCGAGCTTCAGCCCGCGCTGGCGCGCAATCAGCTTGAACGCAATATCGATCAACGACAGCATCCCCAGTCCCAACAGATCGATCTTAACCAGCCCGACCTCACCCGCATCATCCTTATCCCACTGGATCACGCTCCGCTCCGGCATCGTGGCATTTTCGATCGGCACCACCTGCGACAACGGCTTACCGGTGACGATCATCCCCCCCGAGTGGATACCGAGATGGCGTGGAAAATCCTGAATCTGCTGCGCCAGTTCCAGCAGTAACCCCACCCGCGCGCTGCCGCTGTTCAGTTTGGCTTCTTCGATAATCGCCGTGACATCATCGCCGCTCGAATAGTGGTGCAGCAGCTTGGCCAGCCGGTCCACTTCCTCCAGCGAAAATCCCAGCGCCTTCCCGACATCGCGTACCGCCGACCGCCCGCGATAGCAGATCACCTCGCAGACCATCGCCGCATGCGCGCGCCCGTATTTGTTGTAGACATACTGAATCACCTCTTCACGCCGGTTGTTGGCGATATCGATGTCGATATCCGGCGGTTCGCGCCGCTCCTCCGACAAGAACCGCTCGAACAGCAATTTCAGCTTGATCGGATCCACCGCCGTTATCCCCAGGCAATAGCACACCGCCGAATTCGCCGCCGACCCGCGCCCCTGCGCCAGAATCGCCTGTTCGTGGCAAAACCGCGCGATATCCCACACGATCAAAAAATACCCCGATAAATCGAGCTTGTTGATCAGGTGCAACTCGTGCTCCAGTTGTCGTCGCTGTGCCGGCAAAATCGTACCCCAGCGTTCGCGCGCGCCGCGGTAGGTGATTTCGCGCAGATAGGTGTGCGGCGTATGCCCTGTGGGGATCGCAAACTCCGGCAGGGAAGTCGGCAGCGCATTCAGGACAAACCGGCAGCGCTCCGCAATCGTCTGGGTGTTGGCCACCGCTTCCGGATACGCCTGGAACAGCCGCGCCATCTCCGCCGGTGCCTTCAGATACCGCTCGCCGTTGGGATAGAGCCTCCCGTTGGCGGCATCCAGATCGGTGTGGTGTTTGATACAGGTCAGCACATCCTGCAACCGTCGGCCGTCGGCGCGTGCGTAATGCACATTATTGGTCGCGACGCAGGGAAGTCCCAACTGCTTCCCGAGCGCATACAGCCGGTCGCACACCGTCTCCTGCTGCGGCAGATGATGATTCTGCATCTCCAGATAAAAATTCTCCCCCCCGAACAACTCGCCGTACCGACTCGCCGCTGCCGCTGCTGCTGTCGTCTCGCCCCGCCGCAACAGCGTCGGAATCTCCCCCCGCCCGCATCCCGACAGCGCAATCAGTCCTTCGCGATATTTGTCCAACTGCTCCCACCCGATCCGCGCCTCGCCCTTTTCATGCGGCAGCTGTCCCGCCGTGATCAATTGCGACAAATTGGCGTAACCGCCCTCGTCCTTGATCAACAGCACCAGATGCCGGCCGGTGTCGAGTGTGATCTCTGCGCCGAAAATCGGCCGCACCCCTTTGCGCTGGGCTACCTGGTTAAATCGAACAATCCCATACAGCCCGTTGTGATCGGTCAGCGCCAGCGCGGGATAACACAATTGCGCAGCGGCTTCAACCAGATCTTCCGGATGCGACGCGCCGTCCAAAAACGAGAAATTCGAGTGGCAGTGCAGTTCGATGTAGTTCATTCAATCAAACACCCCCTGCAAGTACCAGCCCGCGCCCGCCACTCCCCGGCACGCCCCATCTCTGATCTGGCCTTCACTCTCGCGACCTCGAATACCACGCGCACGGGATGTTTCTCCCCTCTCCCCCCTGGGAGACGGGTCGGGGGTGAGGGGGCTCGACATCCCGTTCCCCGTACCAAACGACGCACGCGATTCCCCCTTAGCAAAGGGGGCTAGGGGGTTGTATTTGTTACCCTTTCCCGCGCTGACGCTCTCCGTAATCCTCACGCCTTGCTTCAACGTGTCATTGCGAGGAGCGAACGTTGCTTGACCATTTCCTCCGCTCTCCGCTGCGGAATTAACCGCCCCCGGCACCACCCGATAAATCAAATACACCTCCCCCCGCTCGGTTTCCACCTCGAAATAGTCGCGCCGAAACTCGTCATGCCACCAGCGCCCCGACACCTGCCACGGCCCGTGACAGCGCACAATCCGCCGCCTCTGTCCCCCCACGATCATCAGCCGCGGTTGTTCGTTCTCGCTGATCACCTCAATCCGTCGCACCGGGTTGAACGTTCGCAGTCCGACAATCCCCGCCAGCGCGAAGGCGGGCCGGCTGCTGCACGTTTCCGGAAGCGGCAGCTCCGGCGGTGGGGAAGTTGCATGAGGATCAAAACGACTGAGCGAGTAACAATCCTCCGGCAACACCGCGGCGTGAATTCGTACGGTCAGGAGTGACTTGCGGAGAATCTGCTGTTCCAGGATACGCTCTTCATTGCCGGTATCGCCCCGGACGGCCAAATCCAACTGCGTTGGGTGCAGCGGCATGGTCGCCAGCGGCGCGACCGCGATCTCTACCACCCCGTCGTCAACGTGTGCCTGTTCCAACTGATGTTGCAGTTGCCGCCGCAACTTGCGCAGCGACAATGTTGGCTTGTCGACCGCCAACTCCAGTGTCTGCCGCGAGCGGTCGGCAAACTGCAACCGTACCGCCATCCGCCCACACGCCAGCCCGCGCCGCCCCAATTGCTGCAACAGCGGCTTCATCGCGCGCTCGGCCAAATCCAGGACCAGCGGCAACTGACAGTACGGATCATCCAATATCAGTCGCTCGGTCAAATCTTCTTCCAATGCCAGCGGCACGAAATGACGCGGATCGTTGCCGCGCGCCAGGTGCGCAATCAGCGCCCCCTCCGCACCGAACCGCGCGACTAATTCGTTTGCCGGAAATTCCGCCGCCTGCCCGATCGTCCGAATCCCCAGCGCCAGCAACTGCTCGCGGACTTCCACACTAACCGGAAGATGCTTCACCGGCAACGGCGCCAAAAATACGCGCGCCGTCCCCGCCGCAACAGCCTGCACCGTTCCCGGTCGCGTCAATTCCGCCGCCAGCCGTGCCACAAACGGGTTGTCGCCGATCCCCGCCTGCACCGGCAAACCGTAATCCTTGATTGTCCGCACGATCCGCTCGGCCAGCGGATGCTCGCCACCGTAAAGCGCGTCAAAACCTTCCGCCGCCACCAGCAACACCCCCGGCGTTTCCACCTCGATCAGTGGCGCGATCGCCTGTAGTCGCGTCAGCAACTCCTGAAGTTCCTCTTCTTCCCGCGCCGGATTCTTTGTCTTGACCACCAAACCCGCGCACAGCATTCCCGCCTGCGCCGCCGTCATCCCGACCGTCACTCCCGCCTTGGCTGCTTTGCCGTTAACTTCCAAAACCAACGCCGTATCGGTGCCATCCTCTGCCAGCACCGCGGCGTCGAGCAGAAGATGCGGATCGTCCTTGCAGTAAAGCGCCAATCCAAACCGCGGAATCAGCGCACAGACCACTCGTCCCGCCGCATCTTTTTCCCCCCTCCTCCTTCTGGGCGAGGGGACGGGGGTGAGGGGACTCGACGACTCAGGCTTTGTACCAACCGACGTTCGCGATTCCCCCTTGGCAAAGGGGCCAAGGGGGCTTTTTTGCCCCGCTCCCCGTCGCGCCACAATCGTCCGCCACATCTGCGCGACATGAAAAGAACGATCAGGCAGCTTCAAGGTGCAGCCGTCCTTTCGCCCCCTCGTTGTTGATCCGGCTCCGCGTGGCGGTAACTTCCAGTGTGTGGCGGTCGAGCTTGTGCACCGTCAGTTGCAGCGAGACAAAACTGGCCGGGAGCAGATGCACCCCAGCTTCGGTCAAAAATACCCCCAGGGCCTTGGCGCGCGTGATCTGCCGGCGCAGCCGATGCAGCATAATCCGCGGCAGTACCTCACGCCCTCCCGCCAGGTCAAACACCGCGCAGTTCACCAGCTTTGCCTCCAGCAGTAGCTCGACTCCGCGAATCGCCTCGCCGATCCGTTCCGGTCGCAACAGCAAAATTTGCCGCGGGTCGATTCCAGCCGCTGCCGCTGCCGGCGGGAAGAATGTCCCCGTCCCGTCAACATAAACCAGCCGTGGCGTTGGCGTCAGCGCCGCCAGCGTTCGCAACAGTAACCCGGTTTTGCCCGAGGACACCCCGCCCGTAATCTCCAAAATCTGTCCATACGGAATCCCCGACTTCGGAAATACCCCGCCGAGTGATTCCAGGTTGATGCGAAAACATGTCCGTGGATCAAACTGGTCAACATATCCCGCCTCGGGCCACTGCCCCCGCAACAACTCCCGTAGTACCGCCAAATGAGAGCTTTCCCTTTCCGATTCCGCTTCAGCACCGGCACTCTCAACAATCCCCATGCCTTGCTTCAACGTGTCATGGCGAGGAGCGAACGTTCCCTCACCATTCCCTCCGCGCTCCGCCGCGACGAAGCAATCTCGTATGCGCTGATTCATGGGAGTGAGACTGCTACGCTTCGCTTGCGTTGACGATGATCCTACTTTCTCAGCAGTTCCTAAGCGAGAGGGGTCGGGGGTGAGGGAGCTTTCCCTCCCGCCTAAATCCCGAATATCTAACTCTAACTGTCTCATATATACTGCACAAATGTGCAGTAATAGTTACGGTAAATCGCCCTGAAAGATCAATCACTTTTGTGACTTTTTAGGATTGACGGAAACAGCGACAGTCACGTCAATTATATGAAGCCAGAGGAGGCGCTATGAAAAGGCTGGTAACAATACTCGGCGTCACAGCCATCCTTTGCGGCTGCGGCGACAAATCGATCACTTCCCCCAAGGATGAACCGCAATCCAAACTAATGTACCTTGACGAAACCATCGTCCAGGAGATCTCCGATTGGATACCCGGTGTTGCCGTTGGGGAAGGCGACATCGAATTCGATCTCAGCCAGGACCCGCTCTATCGCGACAGCTCCGCCAACGACTTCGAAATCAGATACACGACCGGTACCTCGGCCGACGTCCCCAACTGGTTGTGGCGGCCCGAGGCGGAAGACTGGGTCCAGTTTTCGCCGCAGGATGCACCGGGCTATGTCGTCCACCCCATGTTCTCCTGCAAGTACAACAGCTTGTCCGGAACCCGAATTGCATTACCCAACGTGATCTCACCCGTAGGCACGATTCGATTCCGCAGTTCCTCGCCATACCTCGCAGATTTTGCCAACCTGGAGTGCCGGTTGGCCCTGAGAACTTATCAACTGCACTCGAAATACTTCGCCGTCGTGCTTCAACTTGAAGACGGATCTCGCGCCTACGACATCGCTTTCGACGGTCAGTATCTGTGGACCTTCGGGCACTATCCCCCCTCGCTCTACAAGTTCACGACCAGCGGCGAACTTGTGAATCGTTACGACATCAGCATTGAGAATTCCTCCGACATCTGCTTTGATGGCGCCAACCTCTGGCTAATCGCCGGATACTCCCTGGCGCGTTTCAACACCGATGGAGAGATTCTGAATCAGGTGACTCTGCCGACCCGAACTTTCTTTTCCGTGACCGCCGGCGCCGATCGACTCTGGTTCTTGAAATACGAACCAGACTCCTGGCTCGCCGTCAGCTATACCATCGACTCGCTGCTATCGGGTGAACCTCTCGGCATACCGCTGGCATTTTCTCTCGATCGCTTCAACGAGATTACCGACTTGGCGTATCACAGCGGAAACTTGGTGATCGCAACCACCGGGTCACTTGTCGCTGTCGATGCCGATGGTGAGCCGGTCCGAGACTATCCCCTGCCGGTGAAAATGGTCTCCTCCGTTGACTTCGATGACAGCACCGTCTGGATCCTGCATCACGGGCCTGTCGGGTCATCGTACTACACGCGCATCGCTACGCAGTTCGCCATCCGCTAAAACACCGAAGGGTGCGCTTGCGCGCACCCTCCAACCGACTGTCCTCTTTTCGCAGGCCCCTATGGACAAAGCGTGATATACACCGCACATGTGCACGGCGCCGGTCCCCCCGCAAAGATGTAATTGATCAAGTACACCGCATCCGAAATCGACACCGCGCAATTGCAATCGGCATCGCCGTTACACGGCGTCGGCCCACCCGCGAAGATATAGTTGATCAAGAACACGGCGTCTGAGATCGTGTGCATCCCATTCCCGTCGGCATCGCCCGGAATACAGACACAACTGCTGCTGTCGCACGCATCACCAATGCCGTCAGCATCGCTGTCTGCCTGCGACGGATTCGGTACCGTCAGACAGTTGTCGCACGAGTCACCGACAGCGTCGCCGTCAACGTCCTCCTGGAACGGATTCACCTTGGCCGGACAGTTGTCGCACGCGTTCCCGCGCCCATCGCCATCGCCATCGGCCTGGCCGGGATTACTGACGCTCGGACAATTGTCGCAGGCATCCCCGAACGGATCGCCATCCGCATTCGCTTGCCCCGGATTCGGGGTGGTCGGGCAATTGTCGCAAGCATCTCCAACCAAGTCGGCGTCGGCGTCGGTCTGCGAGGTGTTGGAAATCGTCGGGCAGTTGTCGCAAACGTCGCCTACGCCATCGCTATCGCCGTCGCCTTGGCCGGGATTCGGGGTGGCGGGGCAATTGTCGCAGACATCACCCACGCTATCGCTGTCACCGTCCGCTTGACCGACGTTCGGGACGGTCGGGCAATTGTCGCAGACATCACCCACTCCATCGCCGTCGCCATCCGCTTGACCGACGTTCGGGGTGGTCGGACAGTTGTCGCAGACATCACCCACGCCGTCGCCGTCGCCATCCGCCTGACCAACGTTCGGGGTGGTCGGGCAGTTGTCGCAGACATCACCCACGCCGTCGCCGTCGCCATCCGCCTGACCAACGTTCGGGGTGGTCGGACAATTGTCGCAGACATCACCCACGCCGTCGCCGTCGCCGTCCGTCTGACCAACGTTCGGGGTGGTCGGGCAGTTGTCGCAGACATCACCCACGCCGTCGCCGTCGCCATCGGCTTGGCCCGGGTTCGGAATCGTCGGGCAGTTGTCGGAAATATCCGGAATTCCATCCCCGTCGGTGTCCGGGAAGCAAGTCGGCACTGTCTCTGACCAAATGTCCTGATCTATGCCTGTGACCCGCTCATCATTCCAAGTGGCCAGAAACGGATTGATCGCGTTGAAATCACTGCCAAGATAATGACCAATCGTAATCGGTGCGGGCGGCAGCGGGAATGTTGAAGCCGGCACCAGCGGCGGAACACTCGACAGCAGGCAGTCCGTCCACGTCACGCCGCAGTTCGCCGAAACAGAAATCCAAGTCTGCTTCATGACGTTCGCCGGATCATTCCGCCGGTCGTAATAAGTCACCATGATTCTGCCGCCCGGATCGACCGTAATCTTCGGCGCCCATTGATCCCGGCCGTTGCCGACCGGGTCCTGATTGACCCGCACTGGCGGCAGCCAGGTTCCCGGCAGACCGTTCGGACTGGAAGAGAACCAGATGTCGATGTCTGCGGCGTTAATACCCGCCCAGACTGCAAAGACTGTCCCGGGACAGGGACTGGCCGCAGGTGCCACCGCAATCGAGATGTTTGTCGTCGCGCTCACGCCCGGTGCAATCACGGGCGGAATCGGCACAATCGGGCTGATGACCGCCACTGGCCCAAATGCCGCGCCCAAACCCGGCGCGCCCGTGATAAACGCCGTCACACCGTCAGTCCAGGCTACATAAACGCCGCCCGGAGGAATAACACCGTTTCCGGGAGGCCCCATCACCGCCACCGACGGCCGATGCGCTGCCATCCCGTTGCCCGATACCGGCCCACCGATCAGGGCCACGGGCACGCTGAACGCCGGGTATATCGGTGCTGGACCCGCCGCTGTTCGCGAGTAGGAATACCAGATGGTGTAGCCGTCACCGCCAGGATCGTCGAACGGATTGCCGTTACCGTCGGCGTCGATGCCATTCACGTTCAAGTATTCGACCCAGGCGGTATGGATCGTTCCGACTGCCATTGGCGGATTCATCGGAAACGCATCTACCTCCAGATTCGGATAATCAAACCAGTTACCGCCCGGCGCATTCACCGGTGAAACCGGAACCCCCGCCGCAAACGGTCCGCCCCCGCCTGCAGAGGGATGAATCAATATCTGGTTCGGCGACACCCATGGCGGTGCCGCACCGTAAGCCGCCGCCACCGCAAAGAACGCGCCCCCTGGATGTGCCGAAACCGAAGGATTCCACTCAAATGGATAGGGTGGCGTCGCCGGGATCACCGCCGGCGCCCAGGCCGCACCGCCAGTCAACGTCGGCGCATAACCAATCAGGGAAGTACCGAATCCGGGCGGTGGAAACTCGGTCCAGACCGCGTACGCCACCCCCGGTACTGTCTCGCTCACTGCTACCGATGAGTTGTGCTGCTCGGTCATCGGCGGGCTGGCGTTGACAATGACATTGGGCAGTGCCATCGCTCCCGGCGAAAATCCACTGAATATGCCGGCCGCCATGGCAGTTGCTATGGCGACGACGAGCCAACATCGAGCTTGAGACATAACGTCCTCCCGATACGAAATATGTGTTGTCAGGGTGCAACAAATTCCGCCGCTGCTGACTGCCTTGATCGCCGGGCGGTGACACAATAAGCCCCTGCCCCCGCGCGCTGCCACGCCGAGCGAAGTGCCTGATTCTCTTGGTGGATCTGTTGTGTTAATCCAAAAATAACCCTCTCCAGTGCATTTTGTCAATTGGAATTTGCCGCAAATGCCGATCCGGCGTATAATCGCATAGCAATTCTTGCCCTGACTCGATGAGGACTGATCGATGAAACAGATACTGCCCCTCGCGGCCATTGTCGCCCTAGCTTTGACTGCCGCCTTCGCGGCAACGCCGATTGCGGACAAGTCGAATCGGACCGCCCTTTACAATCTCTCTTGGCTGCTCGGCTCCTGGAGAATGACCGGCGCCAGGGATGTCACCTTCGAAACCTGGCAACGCCCCGACTCCACCTCTTTCGTCGGCAATAGCGTCACCCTCGCCGGAGCCGACACCGTCTTTTCGGAGAAGCTTTCGCTCCTGGCCACCGACAGCGGGCTCTTCTACGTCGCCGAAGTCGCTCATAACCCCGCGCCGACGTACTTCAAGATGATCCGGCAGGATTCCGTTACGACCGTCTTCGAGAACCCGGCCCACGACTTCCCGACACGCATCATCTATGCCCGGATCAGCGCCGATTCCCTTCATGCGCGCATCGAGGGTCTCCGCCAAGGGAAGCCTGCCGGAGTTGATTTTCTCTACGAGCGCGCAAAGTGAGGTAGACGCCGCTGGCGTCACCGCTTATATTCGCCCTGATATTGGCTGGGAAGAGAACCTGAGAGATTGAGGCGGGCCGCAATGGCCGAACCAAAAAAGAACCCGAAGCGGAAAGCCAAGTCAAAAAAACCGGAAAAAGCCACCGGCACCGGCCTGAAGTATGTCATTTACCTCGTGATCGCGGTTGTGGCCGTCGTTGCCGCCATCACCTTGGTTCGCGATTCCAGCAAGCCTGCGGCCAACTCCTCGACCGGCGGTGCTTCAACGGACAACATGCTGATCCGCCTCGAATTCCAGCGCGAAGCTATCCTCAGCTTCTTCGATCCCGGCGGCCAAATGGTCGCCACCATCGATGCTGAATTGGCCGAAAACGACGACGAACGCGCCCGCGGCCTGATGTTTCGCGATCAGATGGAGATGAATCAGGGGATGCTCTTCATCTTTCCGTATGAGATCATCCAGTCATTCTGGATGAAAAACACGATCCTCCCCCTCGACATGATCTTCGTCAACGCCAGCCGCGAAATCGTCACCATCCACAAGAACACTACCCCTTATGCCGAAACCAGCTACCGCTCGTCTGCGCCCGCCAAGTACGTCGTCGAAGTCAACGCCGGCTACACCGATCGCTATGGCATCCGGGAAGGCTACCGCATCAATTGGGTGCGCGCCGACTAAGCCGTCTTCTTCGGAATCTTCCACGATAATATCACCGCCGCCGCGATAATCGCGCAGATGATCCCCAGCGACCACGTGATCGGGAATTTCCCGTCGAAGGCATTGTTCAGCCACACCATCTTCAACCCGACAAAAATCAGCACCAGGGCCAGCCCGTACTTGAGCAGATGGAAACGACTGACGATGTTGGCGAGCAGAAAGTACAGCGCGCGCAATCCGAGAATCGCGAAGACGTTCGAGGTGAAGACAATCAGCGGCTCCTTCGTGATCGCAAAGATCGCCGGTACCGAATCGACCGCGAAGATGATGTCGGAAAACTCCACCAGCACCAGCGCGATCATCAACGGCGTCACATACCACCGGCCGTCTCGCTTCAAGAAAAATCTCTCCCCCTCAATCGTCGGTGTTACCGGGAAGAACTTCCGCAAGAGCCGCACCAGTGGATTCTTTTCCGGCTCGATCCCTTTGTCCGGCGTAAACATCATCTTAATGCCGGTGAGGATCAGGAAGGCGCCAAAGATGTAGACGACAATGTGATACTGCAGCAGCACCGACCCCATCGCGATGAAGATCGCGCGGAAGATCAGCGCCCCGATTATGCCGTAGAACAGCACCCGGTGCTGGTAGGTCAGCGGTATGGCCAGGTAATTGAACACTAGCACGAACACGAAGATATTATCCACGGCCAGCGACTTCTCGACGATGAATCCCGTCAAAAACTCCAGCCCGACCGCTCGCGCCGCTTGCTCGGCGTCGAAGCCGGGAATCGCCAGCAGCCGCGGGTTGTCCGCGAATGTCCAGGCCGCGTACTTGTACAGCGCGAAGTTGAAGATTAGTGCCAACGCAATCCAGATTACGCTCCACGTCGCCGCCTCCTTGTTGGAAACGGCGTGCGCTTTGCGGTGAAAAACCCCCAAATCGAGCGCCAACAACAACAGCACGAATCCGGAAAACGCTAAGTACAGCCACCAGTACTCATTGAAGGGAAACAGTGCCGCCATTCTACTCCGATTTCAATGTGGTTGTCGGTGAAGTGCAATAGGTGGATAGGGAAGACCGACTGTCGCCTGTGCAGGCGGCGCATCGGCACAAACCAGACATTTCCGTCAAACTTCCCATCGCAGGCTTATACGACGGCGCCCGGCAGTTTTGATTGAACTGCCAAGCTCCAAATTTTCACTCCTGGCGATTTCGGAAAAACCGATTGACGCTGATTATGCGCCTGCATAATATGCAACGAATGACTGGGATGGAGAAAGTTGGGATTTACCTGCCATGAGCTTAGCCAAACACACACCGTTTACCGCATGTCACGAAAAACACGGCGCCAAGATGGTCGAATTTGCCGGTTTTTGGATGCCGATCCAATATCACTCGATCAATCAGGAGCATCTCAGGGTGCGCCAGAGCTTGGGAGCCTTTGATCTCTCCCACATGGGCGAGTTCTTTGTCCGCGGCGCCGGCGCGCTCGAGTTTATCCAAAAGATGACGACCAACGACGCCTCCACCCTGCGCATGAACCAGATCCAATACTCCGCGCTCTGCTATCCGGACGGCGGGATTGTTGACGATCTCTTGGTCTACCGCCTGCCGGATGAGTACATGCTCGTCGTCAATGCCTCCAACATCGACAAAGATTTCGCCTGGCTCATGGAACACAAGCCTGCCGGCGTCGATCTCGTAAACAGATCCGACGAAATCGGTCTGCTGGCGATTCAGGGCCCGAAAGCTCAGGCGCTGGCGCAAAAATTGACGAAATTCGACTTCGATACCATGGGCTACTACGAGGCCGGACGCGCCAACTTCTGCGGCCGCGACACCCTCTTCAGCCGTACCGGCTATACCGGCGAAGATGGCTTCGAGATCTACTGCGACCCAGCAATCGCCAAACAGCTTTGGGATCAGGCGATTGACGGCGGCCGTGAATTCGAAATCGAGCCGATCGGCCTCGGCGCCCGCGACAGCCTCCGTCTCGAAATGCGTTACATGCTCTACGGTAACGACATCGACCAACATACTAACCCGATTGAAGCCGGACTCGGCTGGATCTGCAAAGTCGAAAAAGGTGAGTTCATCGGACGGGATGCGATTGTAAAAATGAAGGACGGCAAACCGCCGCGCCGCCTGCAGTCTTTGGTGCTCAAAGACAAGGCCATTCCGCGCCACGGCTACCCGATCTTCATCGGTGATAAGCGGGTAGGCACGGTTACTTCGGGCTGCTTCAGCCCCTCGATTGGACAGGGAATTGCGCTGG
The DNA here is from genome assembly GCA_020853795.1 of Candidatus Zixiibacteriota bacterium. NCBI lineage: Bacteria > Pseudomonadati > Candidatus Zixiibacteriota > Candidatus Zixiibacteriota bacterium. Next base: position 21,996 of record JADYYF010000142.1, on the reverse strand, counting down.
GTTACATCGACCGCGAGCACGGCAAGGTCGGCGAGGTCGTCGAAATCGACATTCGTGGCAAACGCTGTGCCGCTGAGGTGGTCAAAGGCGCCTTTTACCGGAACGGAACACACAAATAGTTGGGCATGGTTGTTAAACTCTATTTCACGCCGCAGCCGCTGACTGACGCCAAGCTGCGCGGACGCATTGCTGTCGTTATCGACGTGCTGCGCGCCTCCACTTCCATCTGCACCGCCATCCAAAACGGCTGCCGCGAAATCGTCCCGGTCGGCGCCCCCGGCGACGCCGCCGCCATGCGCGCCAATCTCGACCGCGCCAAGGTGCTCCTCTGCGGCGAACGCGACGGCCACAAGGTCGAAGGCTTCGACCTTGGCAACTCGCCGTCGGAATATGCCGAGGAGGTGGTCAACGACAAGGTGCTGATCTTTGCCTCCACCAACGGCTCGCGCGCCATCCTCAAGTGCGCGCCTGCCATCCAGACGATGATCTGCGGTTTTGTCAATCTGTCCCTCGTCGCCGAGACGATTCTGACTGCACAAAAAGACGTCGCCATCGTCTGTGCCGGCAGACAGGGAAATTTCTCCCTCGAGGACACCTTCTGCGGCGGCGCTCTGATCGACAAGCTCGCTTCTTCCGGCGGCTTTCAGGTCGACAACGATGCGGCCCAGGTGGCTCATATGTGGTATAAGAATCAGACCGACTCGATCGAAGCTGTCGTCAGCCGCGCCGATCACGCGCGCTACCTGCGCGAGATCGGTTACGGCGCCGACATCATCACCGCCTGCGCCGTCGACTCGGTCCGCGTCGTGCCGATCCTGGCCGGCAACAAGGTTGTAGACTTGCAGAGACAGAAAGTCGAGGGAACCGTTTGAGGTTCATATCCCGGGTTGGCATCGTCGCTCTCCTGCTGCTCGCCGCCCCGTTGATCGCTTCCGAGCGCGCCGCTTTTTTCACGTGCGACTTCCTCGAAAAGGCGGCCGATCAGCCGTGGCAGAGCGTCGACCGCCGCAGTTACGCCGCGCTCCTCGAGTCCGAGTTTCAGTTCAGCATGGGCAACTTCAGTTATCGCCTTGTTGCCACCGCCCTCCATGACACGATTATTCAGCTCCAATCGCAGGTCAATTGCACCGCCGACCCGCCGCGCAATTTCTTCAAGCAGGATGTCGTTTTCAAAGGCGCCGCCGTCTTCTGTGACTCGGCGCTCGTCCGCGGCAGCTCCGTTTACCGGATCAAATTGCAGTTTGACTCGCTCGGCCACAGTGCCGCGGACTGCGAGTATCCGATTCGCGGCGATAGCTACGCCAGCGATCCCTCCGGTGATTTCGACTTCTACTATGTCAAGCAGTCCCTTGGCGACTACCGCTGGAACGAAATCCGCGACGCCTTCGAGCGGGACTACGACGGCCTGGTCGAACGCTTCCAGCTGACCGATCGCACCAAGACCAATTTCTACATCGCCCCCTGCCCGGCCGCCGATATCGGCTGGGACCCGCGCTGGCACAACGGCTACGATTATGCTCGCCACAGCGTCTACGCGCACTTCACCCACGCCGTCAACGAGCTGCATCCGGAAGTCGTCTATATGGTCCGACTGATGCGCATCTACGGCTATGCGCCGGCGTTCTTGCTCGAAGGCATGGCCGCCAGCCTGAACTACACTGAGGTCTATCTACAGGACCTCGGCAAAGCCGATCAGTTGCCCGCCCTTGATAGGCTCGGCATCTCGCGCGAATATCGCGCCCTCGATCCGGCCCTGGCGGTCAACGTCGCCGGCTCCTTTGTCAATTTTCTTTACAATACTCGCGGCCGCGGCAAACTGATTGAATTCTACCGCCGCTCCACCGATCTAACCTTTGCCGACGCCTTTACCGGCGTCTACGGTGAGCCGCTTGGCAAAGTCGAAGCTGAGTGGAAGCAGTTCGTTGACACTACCAGTCTCAACCTCGCTGCTCTGAACTTCTTCAGCGAGCGGGCCAAGATGTTCCTTAAGACCCCGGAGATGATGACCTACGCCCGCGCCGCCCACGAACAACTGGGCGATACCACCTGGTCGCCGCGTTTGCTCTCCAGCCTCTACTACACCTTTGGCGACTTTGAGCGCGCTGCCGCGGTGATCCAACCACTGGCGCTGACGGCAGAGCACGACAAGGGCACCCGCGTCTTCTTCGGCAATCTGTTGCTCGCTGCCGGCAAGGTCGACTCCGCCGCCGCCGTTTTTGCGCCGCTTGCCGCCACGGATACGTCCATGTATCAGGCGGGCGCCAAACTGGCACAAATCGAGGAACTGAAAGGCAACCAGCAGAAGGCACTCGACCTGATCCGCGCCGCCCGTACCGTGACGAAAAACCCCGGACTGACGATCGACTACGACCTCGCACTGGGCGATGCCTTCGTTGCTCTCGGCCGCCGCGATTCCGCCGCCGCCTACTTCCAGACGGCGCTGGATAACGCAAAGATCCTCGTCGGCGCTTTCAACGACAATCCGCTGCATCATCTGCGCGTTGGCAAGGCGGCGCTCCGGCTCGGCTCCGCCGACCTCGCCCTCCAGCATCTCGAGGTCGCGCTGTTCCTCGAAGAACGGATGTTCTATATCGGTCAGATCCTGCTGGCGCTCGGTCAGGCTAAGGACTTGAAAAAACAACGGGCTGAAGCTGTCGCCGATTACAAAGAAGTGCTCGAACTGCCAACCGCTTACCTCGACCGCCGGCTGGCCGAACGCCTTCTGAAATCTCCCTATCAGAACTAATCCCGCTTTCATGCGTAGAAGCTGGTAGCTTTATTGGCGGTAGGGAAGGCCGGGGTTTCACTCTTGACGGAGCAAACGAGCTGATTCATGAACTTCATTAACCCCCTCCTGTTGCTCTTCGCGGCTGCGGCCTCGGTTCCGCTTTTGCTGCATCTGTTCAACAAACAACGCGTCAAGATTGTCGAGTTCTCAACTGTCAAGTATCTACTGTCGCTGCAGAAGACCCGTATGCGGCAGATCAAGATCCGCCAGATTCTCCTTCTGATCCTCCGCACCCTGGCCCTGTTGATGATCGCCCTCGCCTTCGCGCGCCCGACCATCGAAGGCGGTTATCTGCCGGCGCTCGGCGGCAAGACCACCACGACCGCCGTGATTCTGCTCGATATCTCCGGCTCGTGCGCCTCGGAAACCAATTCCGGCAGTTTCTTTGAGCGTGGCATCGAGAAACTCCAGTCGATTCTTGCAAACTTCACCGAGAAGGAGAAAGTCACCGTGCTCGCCTTCGGTTCCGTGATCGAATACGATTCCGGTGAGCCGACCTCCGATTTCGAACACCTCGGCGAGTTTATCAAGACGATCCATCCGGGAAGCGCTGCGGCCGCGCCCGAAGTCGCCTTCGCCCGCGCCACCGAAATTCTCAAATCCGCCACCGACCCGAATCTCGAGATCTACTTGATTAGCGATCTCCAGGGTGATGCCTGGCGCAATTTTGAATTCCAATCGATCCAGGCCGAACGGCTCGACATCAAGCTTTTCATCACTCGCACCTCATTGGCCGGCATCACTAATTCTGCCGTCGAGCAGGTCGTCTTCCCCAATCAGATCATCACCGCCGGCCGCGCCTTTACCGTGCAGGGCGAAGTCGGCAATCTTCAAAGCAAAGAGCCGGCGGAACTGCTGGTCTCGCTCGATGTCAACGACCGCCGCATCGCCCAAACGGACCTGTCGGTCCCGCCGGCCGGTTCCGGCCGCGTCAGCTTCGATTACACGCCGACCGAACCCGGTTTCCTCTACGGTCAGATCGCGATCGATGACGACGATCTCCTCGCCGACAACCGCGCCCACTTCGCCATGCGCATCCCCTCCGGCAGCAAGATCGCTCTGATTGCCGAGGACGACCGCGAGGCCTTCTACATCAAGAGCGCTCTGGCTCCCAGTGAAAGTCAGAGTCTGTCCAAGACGGTTCAGGTAATCGGCCCCTTGCAGGCCGCCACCACGAATCTGCTCGACTACGACGCCGTAATCGTCAATCTCAAATCCGGCGCGCCCCCGCAGGCGCTGGTTTCGACGTTGCGCAACTACCTCAACACCGGCGGTGCCGCGCTCTTCTTGATGCGCCCGGCACTCGACTTCGCCGGCTTCAGCAATGAAGTTACCGAAGCGTTCTTCGGCCTTGAGGTCCTCGAAGCGCCTCCCATCGCGGCCGCCGGAGGCAATTACCTGCTTAACAATTTTGACTACGCCCACCCGCTCTTTTCGCCCTACCGCAGTTTCACCGCCGACAAACGTCCGCAGGCGGAGTTCACCGGACACTTCAAAACCCGTGAGTCCGCTCGATCCACCGTGCTCGCACGTTTCTCCGATAATTCACCTGCCGTCCTCGAAGCCAACGTCGGCAAGGGCAAGGCGCTGCTCTATACCTTCAGCTTTGATGAAGGTTACTCCGATCTCGTCTTCCGCCCGCTCTCGGTCATCATGCTTAATCGCTCCATCGAGTATCTCGTGTCCGAGCCGCTCAATCAGCGCGAAAACCTGATCGCCGGCACCGACATCACCCGCGAACTCGGCCCGCAGACCGCGCGCCAGTTCCAGCTCGTTACACCGGCCGGTGACTCGCTCCAGGTATCCGCCGCCATTCGCGCCGGCGCTGTCGTCTTCAGCCTCGGGCGGCTCCAGCACACCGGAGTCTATCGCATTCTCGGTGACGGTCAGGTTGTTGATGCCTTCGCTGTGAATTTCCCCCCGGCCGAATCCGTCCCCGAATACAGCGAGCCTGAAAGCGTCGGCGCCAAAGTTGCTGGCACCAAAGTGATCGTGCTCGATAATGACGGCAGCCCCACCGAGGCAATTTCCGCCGCCCGCTTCGGCACCGAACTTTGGAAGCTCTTCTTGTTGTTCGGCTTCATCTTCTTGCTGGTGGAAATGGCGGTGGCCTACTCGGCGCGCCAACCGGAGGTAAGTGCTGGTTGATCTATCTCCAACTCTCCGGGATTCACAAAACCTTTAACGAAGACCACCTGCTGCGCGGCATCGACCTCCAGGTCGTCAAGGGTGAAAAATACGGCCTCGTCGGTCCGAACGGCACCGGCAAGACCACAATCATCAAAATCGCCCTCGGACTGCTCCATCCCGATCAGGGCACCGTCATGCTCAACGGCCAGTGCAAGGTCGGCTACGTCTCGCAGGAGGACGAAATCGCCTCCAATTATTCGCTCTTTCTCTCGATGCTCGAGTCCTATGCGGAACTGCTCGAACTCAAGAGTCGCATGGAAGCGCTCGAATCCGTCATCGCCGCCGGCAATCCCTCCGATCTCGAAAAGTACGGCGAACTCCAGCACGAGTGGGAAGTACGCGGCGGCTATACTCTCGACGATACGATCAAGTCGACCTTGCTCGGCCTCGGCTTCAGCGAAAACGACTTCCATCGCCCGATCTCCAGCTTCTCCGGCGGCGAACGCAACCGCGCCGCGCTGGCCAAGGTACTTCTGCGGCAGCCCGACTTGCTCTTCCTCGACGAACCGACCAACCATCTCGACATCGAATCCACCATCTGGCTGGAAAACTACTTGCAGACTTTCGCCGGTGCGCTCATCGTCGTTTCGCACGACCGCGTCTTCCTCGATCACGTCGTCAACAAGATCGTCGAACTCGATCAAGGTCGCCTCGAGCTGTACCACGGCAATTTCACCGCCTATTGCGAGGAACGTGCCGAGCGTCGCCGTCTGCAACTGAAGAAGTATCTCCACCAGCAGGCCGAAATCGCTCGCATCGAGGACTTCATCGTCCGTAACATCGCCGGCCAGAAGACCAAGCAAGCACAATCACGCCGCCTCGCGCTCTCCAAGCTTGAGCGCCTGGCTGCTCCCTCGGCCGATTCCAAGAAGGCCGTCATCCGCATGACCGCCTCGCGCCGCTCGTATCAGTCCATCCTGCGCGTCGAGGACCTCAGCTTCGCCTATGGCGAGCGCGTGCTCTTCGCTGAGGCCACCTTCGAGATCGAGCGCGGCGACAAGGTCGCCCTCATCGGCCGCAACGGCACCGGCAAGACCACGTTGGTCAAGGCGATCCTCGGCGAGATCGAATGCAAAGACGGGAGCATCGAAATCGGGCGCAACGTCGACTACGAGTATTTCGATCAGGAACTGGCGATGCTCAACCCCGAAGAGACCGTGCTCGACACTGTCTGGAACATCCAGCCGCAGTGGGATGCCTTCAAACTCCGCAGCCATCTCGCGCGCTTCCTCTTCTTCGGCGACGATGTCTTCAAACAGGTCAAGCTGCTCTCCGGCGGCGAGAAAAAGAAACTCGCGCTTGCCTGGCTGCTGGCGCTGCCTGCGAATTTCCTCATCCTCGACGAACCGACTAATCACCTCGACATCGGCTCGCGCGAGGTGCTTGAGGAAGCCCTGCGCGAATTCGACGGCACCGTTCTCTTTATCAGCCACGACCGTTTCTTCCTCGAATCAGTCGCTTCGCGCATTCTTGCCCTCGAAGACACCCGCCTGATCGACTTTGACGGCAAGTACTCGCAATACGTCGAACGCAAGAAAGCGCAGTCCTGGGCTACCCCCGACGACGAGAAACTACAGAAGCGCGACTCCTACAAAGAAGAGCGTCGCCAGAAAAACCTCGCCACCTCGCGCAAGCGCCGCATCAAGGAACTCGAAACGGAAATCGCGGTCGTTGAAGCGCACCTTGAGCGCATCCAGGCCGACCTCCTCGATGAACGCTTCGCTGCCGACTGGCAAAAACTCTCCGATCTTGGCGTCCAACAACGACAGACGCAGGAGCAGCTTGATAAATGCTTCTGGGAATACTATCAATTGCTCGATGAAGACAAAACTGCTGATCGTTAACGGCTCGCCGCGTCACGGCAGTTCTACCGAAATCCTCGCCGCCCATTTTGAGAGTGGCTTCCGTTCGGCGCTGCCGGAAGCCGAAGTCGTCAACGTCCGCCTCAATGACCTGAGCATCATCCCGTGCCAGTCCTGCGCCATCGACCCGCGCCCGCTCCTGTGCATCTACAAGGATGACCTCTACCCGGTTCTCGAACATCTGCGCGTCGCCGACTTCGTCCTGATTGCCTCGCCCGTCTACTTCGACGGCGTCTCGGCGCAAACCAAGCTCTTCATCGACCGCTGCAATTGTTTTCGCCCGCCCCGCTTCGAGAAGGGTCGCGCCGTCTTCGACAATGAAGGCATCCTCTCGAGCAAAGGCGCCTATCTCCTCGTCGGCGGCCCGAGGCAGAAATTCGCCCCCGCCGAGCGCACCATCGGCGGCTTCTTCATCTGGTGCGGCATCGCCAAGGTCGGCTCGCTGACCTTCGCCCACGAAGAGGATGTTCTCGGCGCCGTCGCCCGCGACCGCGCCACACTCGACGAAGCCCGCGCCCTTGGTGCCGCCTGCGCCCGCTCGCTCTCCGTTTGAAACCGCTACGGCTTTTTCAGCTCTTCCGCCCAGTTGAGGACCACAATAAACTCTCCGGAAGATGTCTCTGTTCGTGGCGCGTTGATCAGGAAGCGCTGGGCGTCGGGGGTCATGTCCCAACGGAATTGCACGATGTTTGAGATGGCGAAGCGACGATTGAACAACTTCACTGGTCGCCCGGCTTCGAAAGTCGGCCCGGTCGTGTTGACCTCAACCGATTTGAAGTCGAATGTCCGCGTGCAGTAAACCAGTTCCTTGCCATCGGCGCGCCATCTCGCGGTCGTACCGTTGTCGGCAGAAATCTGCCATTTTCCTCCGGCCGGACCCAGATCACGAACGAAAATCTCGCGCTGGCCAGTCTCATTGCTGGAGTATACCAAGTACCGCCCGTTCGGCGAGAGCACTCCATTGCCCTCGTCCGCCGGAGTCTTCACCAGCCACCTTGAATCGGCCGAATCTTGGACGCTGATCTGTTTGATATCAAACGCTGCATCCAACACCGCAACGATGAAGGACTTGCCGTCGGGAGCCCAGCAAGACGGACCGCTGTTCTTATTGCCGGCGGCGAAAACGAGGCGAGCATCGCCGATGCCATTGCCCTGGCGCTCGGAGATGGCATAGACACCCTTGCTGTTCTGTGCATAAAGGATACGACTGCCATCGGGCGACCAGATCGGCCAGATCTCATCCTCATCTTCAAAGGTCAGTCGAGATGACACACCCCGCTTGAGATCACGAATCCAGATGTCGCTCTTGAGGCTGCGCGGATCACCCATGCCGTACGCCAAACGCAATCCGTCCGGTGACAGCGCAATGTCCTGAAAATCAGCAGCATCGCCTTCGGTACCCATTTCGGCTCCGCGACGATCAAACCAGGTCAAGACGTTGTTGGCGTTGTTCGACGGACCGGTCCGATAGACCAGCGTTCCTGCCGCCGACGCCCCGAAGTGCGCCAGTTCGTCGCGGAAAGAGATGTTCTCCGCGATCGGAACCGCCTCGCCCTCGAGTGCCAGTGCTTCCAGGTCGATTTTGGTCGAATACAAGACGCCATCGCGGCTGTGAAGGAGCTGGCCGTCGCGCGTCACCTCCACCCGACTGAAGACGCGTCCGATCTCCTGATCGACGGCGCCGTCGAGACTGGCGACATGCAGCGACTGTCCGCCGCGCGTCTGCGACAGGGAATCGCCGCAGGCCAGATATAGAAAATGCTCACCGTCTGGTAAAAAACACGGCCAGGCGTGATACATCTCGCCGCGCGTGCGTCTGATCGTCGTTGCCGCAACGGCTGTTCCGCCGGATGCCGATACGCGCCGGATCGAGTCGTTATTGCTGCCATCAAACAGGATGACTCCGGCCGCACCCCAGGAACCGTCAGCGCCGTTATTGACCTCACAGATCAACTGCGCCGGGCCGCCTTGCGCTGGGCTCTTTTTCAACTGGTTTCCGACAAAGTAGGCCAATGACTTGCTGTCCGGCGACCAAAACGGTCGACCGGCATTCTCCGTGCCCGGCAGGCTGTACGATGTCAGAGAATGGAGAGCGCGCACATAGATCTTGACTACCGTAGTTGAGTCGCGCCCGAGAAAAGCAATCATTGATCCGTCCGGCGAAAGGCGCGGCCACATTATTGTCGTGAGACCCTCCGGCACCGGCACTGTGAATCGCATCACCGCCGCTTCCGGCCGGGGCTGAGAAAAATGAACAAACGCCAATATCGCCAGCGCGAGTGTCGCCAACGTCGCCAGCACCCAGCCTAGATGCAGCTGTCGCTTGCGCCGCAGTGCCACCGGTGTCGGCAATCCAATTTGCGAGCCGCCTTCGCTTATCCACTGCAACGTGCGCTTTAGATCTCCCGCTGACTGCCAGCGCTGATCTGGATCCTTCGCCAGGCATTGCTTGATCGCGCGCTCCAACATCGGTGGTGTCAGCGGCTGCAATTCCGCTAGCCCGCGCGGCTCCTTCGTCAGAATCGCCGCAATCAGGCTGGCCTGGCTCGAGGCCTGAAATGCCCGCTGCCCGGTCGCCGTCTCGTAGAGCACCGCCCCGAAGGCAAAGATGTCGCTGCGCTTGTCCACTTCCTTGCCCTCGAGTTGCTCCGGCGCCATATACTGAATCGTACCGATGATCGTGCCTTCGCCCGTCAGCGGCGTCGAACGCGTGATCCCGCTGACTCCTTCTACCACGCCGTCATGCACCTGAAGCTTGGCCAGTCCGAAATCGAGCAACTTCGCGCCGTTCTTGGTGATGATGATATTCTGCGGCTTGAGATCCCGATGTACTAACCCCTGCCGATGCGCTTGCTCCAGCGCGTCGGCAATCTGGACCCCGTAGCGCAGCAGCTCGTCCAGCCCCAGCGGGCCTTGCTTGAGTCGCTCCGTCAATGTCTGTCCCTCGAGATATTCAAGCACCAGGTAGTCGGTGCCGTTCTCGCGACCGATGTCATAGAGCGTGCAGATGTGAGGGTGATTCAGGCTCGAAATCGCCTTAGCTTCGCGCTCAAACCGCGAGCGCAGGGCAGTGTTGCCGGCGTACAACGCGGGCAGTACCTTGATCGCAACCGTGCGATCCAGGCGTGTGTCGTGAGCTTTGAAGACCTCGCCCATCCCGCCGGCGCCGGCGCGGTCGACGATCTTGTAGGGTCCGAGCATCTGTCCGGGTGCGAGGGACATGGTCGCTTCATCCTTCAGCTTCAGGGTGTGTGGGTTTGTGCACGTAGAGTCGAGTTGTCCGGCAATAATAGACTTCAGGAATCCAAATAGCAAGCGAATGTTTCCGAAGCTCTTACGGCTGCGCCGCGTGCGGGCGCGAACCTCCGATCGGAGATCTGCGCCCTCCAATAAGTCCATTTCCGCGGCAAAATTTCGTTTTGAATCTTACCCAAACGGCGCTAATATACGTACTTATTTTCGAATTTTCGTTTACTCCTGGAAAGGTAGGAGAACCTTGGATATTAAAGAAATTCTACAACAAGTTGAGACCTACGATAAGGTCGGAAAGTACATTACCGACCGCGATAAACCCCTGAAAGACTACGCCGGTCTGTCTGCCAAGGACCTGGAATGGATCTTCGATACCATGATCAAGTCCCGGCGTATCCTGATCGAGGAGAAGCTCCTCACCCGCCGCGGCGAATGCTATTTCTTCATCGGCTCCTCCGGCAAGGAACTGCTCGACGCCTGTACCGGCTTCCTCCTGCGTCAGGACGACCCGTTTTTCGGCTACTATCGCAATATGACCATTGACTTAACCCGCGGCATCGATATCCGCCAGAAGATGCTCGAGGCAATCGGCGATCCCCGGTCCTCCTCGACCGGCGGCATGATCCAGCATCACCACGCCGCGCACGCCAAGGAATCGATCCTGCCCCAGGCCTCACCGACCGGCGCCCATGCGCTCGAAGCCGCCGGTTTGGGCGAAGCGATTAAGAATCCGACGCCGATCTCCCAGCAGGCGCGCTATCCCGGCGGCCGCTGGCCCAAAGATGCCGTCGTCTACACCGCCATCGGCGAGGGCTCAACCTCGGAAGCCGAATTTGCCCGGGCGGTCTTCTACTCGGTCTTCGACAAGACCCGCAATATCTTCTCGATCTATAATTGCGGCTGGGCGATCTCCGTCTCCGTCGAAGAGCAGTTCCCTGATGGCGACCCGACCTCGCCCTTCGAGGGCTACCAGCGCTTCGGCCTCAAGATCGATCACTTCGACGGCACCGAGATCAAGGAAGTGCTCAAGCACCAGAAAGAAAACATCGAATATGCCCGCTCCGGGAAAGGCCCGGTGCTGTCCAATATCCGCGTCGTCCGCGAGGAAAGCCACTCCGGCTCCGACGACCAGTCTTTCTACATGGCGCTGGCCGAACAGAAGTGGCACTATACCAACGACCCAATCCTCAAAGCGGCCAAGGTGCTGATCGAAGATGGTGTCCTCACCGCCGATCAGATCAAGGGCATGTACGAGAAGTACGACGCCGAGGTCTCCAAAATCTCCGCCGAAGTCGTCGCCGACCGTCAGCACAAGACCCGCGACTTCGTCATGAGCTTGGTCACCGATTACGCCTACGATAAGGCTAAAGCCCGCTGGCAGAAGTATGTCAATGCCTACAAGGGCGACCGCAAGAAAGAATACAAGAAATACCACGAGATGGGCGCGCGCCCGTCGCCGGAATTGCCCGAGACCCTCGGCCCGATGACGCTTCGCCGTGCCATAAACTACGCTCTCTTCGACACGTTCTTAATCACTCCCGATGTGATTCTCTTCGGTGAGGACGTTGCGGACTTCTCCGGCAAGATGAAGTTCAACACCGAAGAGCAGAAGATCCTCAAGGGTAAGGGTGGTGTCTTCCTGGTTTCGCAAGGACTCCAACGCGCCTTTGGTATTCATCGTGTCTTCAACACACCGCTGGATGAAGCCGGTATTCTCGGCAAAGCCTCCGGCCACGCCTATCAAGGTCGCAAGGCGCTGCCGGAAGTCCAGTTTATTGACTATATGTCGCCCGCCTACCAGCATCTGAAAGACCGCATCTGCACGCTCCATCAGCGCTCGAAAAAGCAGGAGCATGCCGATATGGTCATTCGCTGCTCCTACGGCGGATACAAGCAGGGCGCCGGCTCGTTCTGGCATTCCGAGGCCAACCTCGGCACTTTCCTGAACATCCCCGGTCTCCACGTCGTCTGTCCGTCGAACGCCGAGGATGCCGTTGGTCTCTTCCGCACCGCCGTCGGCTGCACCGATCCGGTGCTCTTCTGCGAAGCCGTCGCGCTCTACAACCGCCGCGACTGGGATGGCATCGTCATTGAGCGGCCTTATCCGGCCCTCGATTTCACGATTCCGTTCGGTCAGGCCAAGGTCTACCGCGACCAGGATTCCGATCTGGCGATCATCTCCTATGGCATCACGCTGCCGATGTGCCTCAAGGCCGCCGAGTTGCTCGCCGAGAAGGGAATCAACGCCCGCGTCATCGACCTGCGTACCCTCAAGCCGATCGATGAAGAGTCCATCCGCCAGGCCGCCAAGGACTGCGGCCGTGTGCTGATCGTCTCCGAAGATCGCTTCCCGGGTGGCGCCGGTCCGACAATCTCCGCCGTGATCACAACCTCCGATGCGATGGGTTATCTCGATGCGCCGATCGGCATGATCACGCCGCCGGATGCCCGTATCGCCTACGGTCCCGACGGCGACCGCGCCTGCCTGCCGCAGCTCGACCAAATCATGGCCGAAGCCGAGCGCTTGGTGAAATGGTAAGCTGACCGGTGCGCCGGCATCCAAGCCGACTACGCAAGAAGGGCACGCCACCGCGTGCCCTTCACATTTAAGCTCGTCTGAAATTGAATCGCGCCCCCTACAGCCCCAAGAACAGCACTTCCGTCTCGAAATAGTACCGATTTTCAATCAGCGCCGCCGTTCCGACCTCTTCCGATGTATACAGCCGGAATTCATTCACCCGGACCGTCCACCACAGACTGCGATAGAACCGCGTCTGCGTCCCCACGTGCAGACTTGGATACAGACTGCGATCATCTACCGGCCGCGCCGTCGTCACCGGCCCGGTATCGAGATAGCGCAAAGTCACCCCCGCCGTCCCGTGAAAGATCGGCGTCAATTTCGCCGCGATGTCTACCGTAAATGCCGCGGTCGTGATGTTCTCAACATCCAACAACGAGAAATCCAACGGCACAAAATCGGTATCCTTGCGCGTCAGCCGGTTCGGATACCCCGCCACTTCCACTGCACCGTACAGTACTGCATTCGAACTCAGCAAATGGCTGCCGTCGAGATAGAAATTCCACTTCGGCACCATCGACTCCAACGTCTGCGTCCGATACGACGGCACCGCCAGCGATGGATACTCCCACCGGCCGGCGCCGGTGTACTGATAGTCCACCAGATTGAAATAGACCGAAGCGCCCGCGCGCACATAGTCTCCCGTTGAAAACGTCTTCTTCACGATCACCCGCGGTGCGCCGCTGTAGATGTATTCCTTCACTTCCGAAGTATCCCGGTAATTCGATCCCGCGGGCGGATCCGGCGCCGCAAATTTCGTGTAATGTCGCCGAAACTCTGCGCCCACGATCAGATCGAGGTTGCTTTCGGTGCGATGCAGAACATCAACGGTTCCCGTGAAATGCTCTCCGACATTCGCCGGCAGCGCAAACTGCGAATCCGCAGGTTGCGATCCCGACGGCTGCAGCGCAAACACATAAGCATACGGGTAATTCGAGAAGGTTCCCGCGACCGCCGCCGTCCAGCCCGGCTTGAAGGTCCACGCAAACGCGGTTCGCACTTCAACACGGTTGGGCTCGGACGTCAAGAACGCCTTCCGCGTCTCACGATCTTCATCTTCGCCGTAAACCGCCCACACCGATCCAAATGTTGTTTTCCCCAGATGCGAATAGACATCCAGCTTGAAATTGTCGCTGGAATAATCAACTCCCTGATAGAACGAATACCCATATCGCGCCGACGCCGCTCCCGCGAGCGGATTCAAATCGTTATCGTGCCGGCCCTTGCCATAGCTGAACGCCACGTGCAGCTTGTCCAAATCGGCCAGATACACCGGACTCCGTCGCTGAATCTCGTAAGGCCACGAATTCGACATCCCCACCACGGACGGCAGCGTCGAAAGACTGATTTCCGGCCACGGCCGCAACTTCCGTTGCGCCACGGCCGCGTCGGTAGCGATCAAACCCAGTAACAACGAAGCAATTAACAGGATCGATATGGTTCTGCTCATACTTGTCCTTTCTACCGGTACTGACGCACAAGCTCGAGCACTTGCTTAAAATCATCCGGCAAATCCACGGCGAAGTCAACCGATTTTCCCGTCGCCGGGTGCACAAATTCCAGCCGCTTGGCGTGTAACATCTGCCGCTGCGCCATCTCCAACAGCCGCGTTGCGAAGCCGCGATGTCGTGCCTCGATACCGGTCAACCGATTCTCCCGCCCGCCGTACTCCGGATCTCCAAATACCGGATGCCCCGACTCCTTTAAATGTGTGCGGATCTGATGCGTCCGTCCGGTCTCCAGGTGCACCCGGATCAGACTGAACAGCTCGAATTCCTCGATCATCGCATAATGCGTGATCGCCTCCCGCGGTTTCGGACTCCCCGAGGTCATCACTCGCCGATCTGCCCGCGACCGCCCGATTGCCATGTCGATCGTCCCCTCCGGCTCGCGGAACTTCCCCCAAATCAGCGCCCAGTATTCGCGCCGCAACGTCCGCTCCATCAACTGCTGTGCCAATTTGCGCTGGATCTCGTCGTTTTTCGCCACCACCATCAACCCGCTCGTATTCTTGTCCAGCCGGTGTACCAGCCCCGGAAACCCTTTCGCATACCCGCTTGAAAGCTGCGTGAAATGATGCAGCAGCGCATTGGCCAGCGTCCCCGTTTCGTTGCCTGGCGCCGGATGCGTCACCAGTCCCGCCGGCTTGTTGACTACCGCCAGATCGTCGTCTTCAAAGACGATATCCAACGCGATCGCCTCCGCCGCAAACTCGATCCGCTTTTCGTCCGGCTTGTCGATCGCGATTTCTTCGCCGCCGTTCACCTGGAACGACACGCGCACCCACTGCCCGTTCATCGTGATCCGCTTCTCGCCGAACAACCGCTTGATCTGCGTGCGCGACAGCCCGAGGTTCGCCTGCGCCAGATACAGGTCGAGGCGTTGCGGCTCAGACAGCCGCGGAATCGTTAACTGGATTAAGCTCACAATGCTTCTTGCGGGAATCGAAAATCAGTGCGACCACGAGCAGTACCATCCCGACCGTGATCGCCGAGTCGGCAACGTTGAACACCGGCCAGCGATCGAGCGCATAGCCCGGGAAGTTGATGAACAGAATCTTGCCGGAGGGAATCGCAATATCGGGGAAATCGAAATCAATAAAGTCGATCACCGAGCCGAACTGCAGGCGGTCGGTCAAATTGCCCAGCGCGCCCCCCAGGACCAGCGCCAGCGCCAGGTCAAGCTTGCGGTTCTTGCCGGCGTCGCGGTAAATCACCGTCACCACGATGATCATCACCAGTACCGAGGCGAAGGTGTAGAAATACGAAGTCCCCAGCCGCGTTGAAAACGCGCCCCCCTCGTTAAACACCAGCGTCAGTCGCAGCAAATCGTCCCACACCGGAGTGCTGGTCACCGCGCTCAAGTGCTTCAGCGCAATCTGCTTGGTGATTTGATCGATGACAAAGATGAGGCCGGAGAGGGAAGCGAGCCCGAAAAGATAGCGGTTGGTGTTCGTCCAGCGTAGCGAATCAGACCAGGACATGCGGCTTAGTGGCGCGGAATCGTCCGCGCCGCCTTCTCTTCCTCTTCGCGCGATTTGCAGTCGATACAGTACCGCGCGTGCGGCACCGCTTGCAGCCGCGCGACTGAGATCTGCTTGCCGCACTTCAGGCACTTGCCGAAGGTGTTGTCCTTGATCCGGCGCAGCGCCTCGTCGATGTGATACAACAGCCGCCCCGTCTTCGACGCCAGCATGAAGGCCTTCTCGCGCTCCTCGGCGTCAGTCCCCTGGTCGGCCATGTGGAAGGAGTAACTCGAATGATCGCCCGTTGCTTCCTTCGTCGTCGTCGACAGCGACATGTCCTTGAACGACTCCATATCCTTCAGCAACTCGTCGCGGCGCGCCAACAACTGCTTTTCGAATTTCTCTAGGTCGCGTTTACGCATGATCTCGTTCCGGATTCGTCCGTTGGCGTTCGGGTTGATTGCTCTTCAAGTAACGGCCGGCGCGTCAATTCGACAATCAAAAACTATCGCTTCACCGCCAGCTTCGCCGGCTCGCCGTTGATATCCCACTCGCGGATAACGCCGTCACTCGGCTCGGCAAAAGTGATATGCGTCGCCAGCGTTTCTTGTTTGATATATTCCAGGTGCTTTCCGGCCGCTGCCGCCACCCGCGCCGTCCCGTTGATCGTCACCGTGATCGTGTCGGTCACGTTGAAATCGGCGTCCTTGCGCATATTCTGGATCTTGTTCACCAACTCGCGGGCAAACCCCTCGTCCCGCAACTCCTCGGTGATCTCCGTCGTCAGCGCCACCGTGTAGCCGCCGTCCGCCGCTACCGCATACCCGTTCTTGCCTGCCAGCCGCACCTGGATTTCGTCGTTCGTCAGCGTGAAGACCCGCCCGTCCGCCGTCACCTTGAGTTCCTTCAGGACCAGAAACTTCTTGATCTCAGCCTCGGTGAGCTGGCCCAACTCCGCCTGAACACTCTTGAGCGCACCCCCGACCTTCGGTCCCAACTCCTTGAAGTTCGGCAGTAGCGTGTACTCGGCCACTTCGGTCGTATCCGTCAGGAAACTCACCTTCTTGACGTTGATCTCTTCCGCGATCACCGGCAACAGCGGTTGCACGTTCGCCTCGGCCACGCCCGCCGGCATCTTCACTTTCATCTCCGCCAACGGTTGCCGCACCTTGATTTGCACGGTATTGCGCGCCGCCCGTCCCAGTGACACCAGTTTGATCGCCGCCTCCATCCGCTCTTCCAACGCCGCGTCGATCCGGGTCGCATCGTATTTCGGAAATGCCTGGTGATGAACGGAGGCTCCGTCTCCCAGTTCGCGATACAGCCGCTCTGTCAGAAACGGCGTCGTCGGCGCCGCCAGCAGGCAGACATTCACCAGCGCCTCGTACAGCTCCAGGTAAGCGCGGAACTTGTCCGGTGTATCGCCCGACGCCCAGTACCGGCGCCGGCAGCGGCGCACATACCAGTTCGACAATTCGTCGAGCACAAATTCCTCAATCGCCCGGCACCCGCGCGTCAAATCGTAGGCGTCCATCGCCTCGGTTACCGTCTTCTTGACCGACTCTAACCGCGACTGTAACCAGCGGTCGATCTCCGTCGGCGCGCCGGCAGACTGCGCCAAAAACTTCTGCAGGTTGCCGCCGGCTTCCTTCGCCGCGCGCTCCTTGAGGTCATCGATATTCGCGTAGATCGCAAAGAAGGCGTACGTATTCCGCAGCGTGTCGAGGAACTTCCGTTCCGTCTCCGCTACGCCCTCGGTGTCAAACCGCGTCAACTGCGACGGGTGGCTCACCGTCAGCAAATACCACCGCAACGCGTCCGCTCCGTGTTTGCCGACCACCTCGAACGGATCGATCGTGTTCTTCAAGTGCTTCGACATCTTTTTCCCCTTCTTGTCGAGCACAAACCCGATCACCGCCACGTTCTTGTACGCCGGCTTGTCGAACAGCAACGTGCTGATCGCCAGCAGGGAATAGAACCACCCGCGCGTCTGATCCGTCGCTTCCGAAATGAAGTCCGCCGGGAAGTGGGCTTCGAACGTCTCCTGGTTCTCGAACGGATAGTGATACTGCGCGTAGGGCATCGCGCCGGAGTCAAACCACACGTCGATCACCTCCGGTTCGCGTACCAGCTTCCCGCCGCACTCGCACTTCAGCTCCAGTTCGTCGACGTGCGGCTTGTGCAGATCCAACTCCGCCGGCGCATTCGGCGCCAGTTGCCGCAGCATCGCCACCGACTCCACCGCCGTCACCTTCTCGCACGACTGGCACACCCACAAATTCAGCGGCGTGCCCCAGTAGCGCTCGCGCGACAGCGCCCAATCGACGTTGTTCGCCAGCCACTCGCCCATTCGCCCGCTGCCCATCTCTGCCGGCACCCAGTTGATTTCCGCGTTGCGCGCCAGCAGCCGCTCCTTGTTCTCCGAGGTCTTGATGTACCACGACCGCCGCGCGTAGTAAATCAGCGGCGAGTGGCAACGCCAGCAGAAGGGATACGAGTGTTCGTAAATCTCCTTCTTGTACAGTACGCCGCGCTTCTCCAGATCCTTGATGATGATTGGATCGGCGTCCTTGATGAACTTGCCGGCGTAGTCGGTCACCTCCGCCGGAAATGTCCCGTCCGGCTCGACCGCCTGGATCACCGGCAACCCGTATTTCACCCCGACCGAATAGTCATCCGCGCCGAACGCCGGCGCCATGTGTACGATCCCGGTGCCGTCTTCCAGCGTCACGAAATCGGCCAGCGTCACATAGTAAATCTTGTCGTACTTCTTTTCAAAGTAGCTGAAGAACGGTTTGTACCGCTTGTGCTCCAGGGTCTTGCCCTTGAACCGCTCCAGCACTTCCACTTCGTGCCCGCCGAACACCTTCGCCACCAGCGCTTCCGCCAGGATCAGCTTCTCGTCGCCGTGCTTGACTTTGACATACTCCGCCTCCGGCGCCACCGCCAGCGCAACGTTCGAAATCAGCGTCCACGGCGTCGTCGTCCAGACCAGAAACTTCGTCCCCGGCTCTTCGGCCAATTCCGCGCGCACGAAAATCGATGGATCCTTGATATCTTCGTACCCCTGCGCCACCTCGTGCGAGGACAGTCCCGTCCCGCAGCGCGGGCAGTAGGGCAGAATCTTGTGCCCCTTGTACATCAGTCCGCGCTTGTAGAACTGCGCCAGAATCCACCACACCGACTCGATGTAGTAATTCTCGCAGGTGATGTATGGCTTGTCCAGATCGAGCCAGTACCCGATCCGCCGCGTCAGATTGTCCCAATCCGCCTTATATTTGAACACCGACTCACGGCACTTCTTGTTGAATTCCGCGATGCCGTACTTCTCGACGTCGCTCTTGTTCTTCAGGCCGAGTTGCTTCTCGACTTCGATCTCCACCGGCAGCCCGTGCGTGTCCCAGCCCGCCTTGCGCTCGACCAGGTAGCCCTGCATCTGCTTGTAGCGACAGACCATGTCCTTGATGGCGCGCGTGATCACATGGTGAATTCCCGGGAAACCGTTTGCCGTCGGCGGTCCCTCGTAAAACGTGAACCGCGGCGCGCCCTTATGCAGCCGCAAACCCGCGTGGAATGTATCCGCCGCATCCCAGTATTTCAGGATCTCTTCTTCGAGCTTGGCCAAAGACAAAGTGGTCTTTAATTCGTCGAACTTCAAAGCTTCATCCTTTCGACCACGTTCGCAATCATCTCCGTCATCAGCGGCTCCGTCTTGTTCGCCGCCGCCAGGATCTTTTCGTGGCTGCACGGATGCAGATCGTCCGGCAGTCCCATATCCGTCACAATCGACACCCCCAGCACTCTCGTGCCTTGATGTCGCGCCACCAGCACCTCCGGTACCGTCGACATGCCGACGAGGTCGGCCGTCATCGCCCGCAGCATCCGGTACTCCGCTGCCGTCTCCAGGTTCGGCCCCGTAACCGCCGCATACACGCCGCGCATCACTCGATACCCCAAATCGATTGCCGTCCGTTCTGCCAGGTCGACCAACTCCTTATCGTAGCAGTTGTACATATCGGGAAACCGCGGTCCCAGCCGCTCGTCGTTATGTCCGATCAGCGGATTCTGTGCCTGGAAATTGATATGGTCGGTGATCAGCACCATTTCGCCGACGCGAAACTGCGGATTCAACCCGCCCGCCGCATTGCAGACGATCAGCACCTTGATCCCGAGCTGCTTCATCACCCGCACCGGGAACGTCACCTGCTCCATGTTGTAGCCTTCGTAGAAATGGAACCGGCCCTGCATCGCCACCACCGACTTGCCCTTCAGCTTCCCAAAGATCAGCCGCCCGGCATGCCCTTCCACTGTCGACACCGCAAAATGCGGAATCTGCTGGTAATCCACCGCTGTTTCGCGCTCGATCTTTTCGCCCAGCCGCCCCAGACCGGTGCCGAGGATAATTCCGACCTCCGGCGTGGCCTTCGTCGTGGTGCGAATGAAATTCGTCGCTTCAACAATCTTATCGTAGAGCTGCATCGCCTATTCCTGTTCCGACCGGCTCATGTCGGCGCTGATCTGCTGCACCTGTGTTGCCACCTCAGCCAGATTTTCCGCACCGGTCTTCTCGTCGAGCAATTTCTGATGGGCTTCAATCAGCGATTTCAATTCCGCCGTGAACCGCACCTTCTGCATTTTTAATGACGCCAGCTCGAAGCGCATGGTTTCGACTTCCTTGTGCGCCTGCTGCCTCAATTCCGTACACGCCGCCTCCGTCTCGCGAATCTGCACTTCCGCCGCGCGGTCGGCCGTCCGCCTGCGCTCTTCCGCCGCCTGCTGCGCCGTCACCAGCGCCTCTTTCAGCGACTTCTCCAGGTTCTGAAACGTCGCCAGCTTGTCCTCCAGCGACAATACCTGCCGCTGCAGGTCGCTGTTCACATTGATCAAGCGCTCGATCTCACCGGCGGCCTCGTTGATCAGGGCATCCACATCAAGCGGACTGTACCCGCGCATCTTCTTCTCGAATGTGGCATTGCGCAAATCCACCGGCGTAATCGCCATCGCTCAGTTCCTTTCTCCAAACAGCGCGCGCCCGATCCGTATCATCGTCGCGCCTTCCGCCACGGCCAATTCCCAATCGTCCGACATTCCCATCGACAACTCGTTGAACGCCGTCGCCGTAGGATATTCCGACTTGATTCGCTCCAGCAATTCTCGCAGTTCCCGGAACGCCCCCCGCACCGGTGATTCCTCATCCACAAACGGCGCGATCGTCATCAGCCCCTGCAAGCGCACATTCTTCAATTCCAGCGCCTGCCCGAGCACCTCGCTCGTCGCCTCCACCGCCAGTCCAAACTTCTGCGTCTCGCGGCTCGTGTTCACTTCGAGCATGATTGGCATCACTTTACCGAGTCGCTCAGCTTCCTTGTCGATTGCCTGCGCCAGCTTGAGCGAGTCCACCGACTGGATCGTATCGAACAGCTCGACCGCCGCCTTCGCCTTGTTGCTCTGCAGGTGGCCGATCATGTGCAGAGTAAATTCGCGCTTGGCCTCGCCATATTTGGCCTGCGCTTCCTGCACCTTATTCTCGCCGATCTGCCGCATTCCGGCGCTGACCGCGGCCAACACATCCGCCAGCGGCTTCGTCTTGGCGACCGCAATCACGTCGATTTCGGCCGGATTGCGCCCGCACCGGCCGGCAACCGCCGCCAGCCGCTCCCAAAACTGCCGGCAATTGCGGCTGATATCGTTGCCGCCGTCCATACTAATACAGCATTATACGCCCGCTCTCCCCGCCGCGCAACGAAAACCTTCCCCCCGCTGCCGGCGCGGCTTCAACCGTTCCCCGCCGCAACAAAAAAGGGACAAGCCTCGCAGCCTGTCCCTCAAGTCCATGCCTTCGACTGCGATCAATAATACGGATTCACTCCCGCCTCATGATCCGTCACATCGACGATATCCACAATCTGCGGGATCCGCTCGCGAATCATCCGCTCGATCCCGTAACGCAGCGTCATCGAGGAGGACGCGCACCCCTGGCACCCACCGCTCATCCGCATATAAATCCGCCCCTCCTTGACATCAACCACATCCACAAACCCGCCGTGCGAGGCGATCGCCGGATTGATCTGCTCTTCCAGCATCTCTGTCACGATCTTGCGAATCTCATCATCCGGCGGTATCGGCTGCTTCAGGTTCTCCGCCATCAGCGGCTTGCCCGAAGATATCGCCGCGCGAATCGTCTTGCCGACCTCGCGTCCCAGCACCTGCCAGTCCTCGTCGGAATCCTTCGAAATCGTCAGGCTGTCGCCCGTGACGAACACCTCGCGAATTCCCTTCAGCGCAAACAACGCCTCCAGCAGCGGCGAGCCTTCCGCCATTTCTCGCGTCTTGCAGTCGTACGCGCCTCCCGGAAACACCG
>JADYYF010000141.1 GCA_020853795.1 Candidatus Zixiibacteriota bacterium | reverse complement strand
AGGAGAGGGGAGAAAGCATCATTGTCGCGGAGGCGTCGGTCCAGCGATGACGCGAATCCAGGTTGAGTGCAGTTTCTGGGTGCGAGGAGGAAGGCGGCAGGTCGCAATCCCGCGCGGGAGATGGTGGCATTGCGGTTGTAGTGAGGCGCGGGATCAAGACCTGCCGCAACGACACAATCGGCGGGTGCGGGGAATGTGATGGCCGATGGCGCTGGGAGGGAGAACATGCGGCGACGAAGAGCCCTCACCCCCGACCCCTCTCCCAAAAGGAGAGGGGAGAAAGCATCATTGTCGCGGAGGCGTCAGTCCCGCGATGGCGAGAATCCAAGTTGAGTGCAGTTTTTGGGGGCGTGGAGGGAGGCGGCAGGGGTTCAGGTTAGTGTCGCTATACAACATGGTAAAAATAGTTGACATTTGAGAAGAGGGGTTGTATCTTGTAAAAGGTATATTCAAGAGTCGAAAATCGACAACTAAGGTAGAAGAAGATCGACAACTAAGGCAGCCCATGAAACAACTCGCTCTGCTCGGCATCGTTTTGTCCCTCCTGTATACTCCCGTCTTATTCGGCGAGGGTCAAGCACCGACGGCGACGACCGGTGCTGCGAAGGCATTTGTTGATCGCGACGGCGATGGATTCGACGATCAAGCGGGTGATCGCGACGGCGACGGAATTCCCGATTTGGCGGAGCGTGAGAAACCGGCGGCACAGCCGCAGGAGCAGCCCGCCGAGTTTGGGATGTTTGCCGCAGCGCAGACCATGATTGGGACAACACCGGTATTCCTCCATAATTCCGGTTCGTTTAACCATCTGAAGCTGTTGTTGAATCCGCTGACGCAGCATCGCGGCGGCTTCGGAGTCGGTGTGGACTTTGGCCCGGGCGGCGATATCGGGTGTGGCGCCGTGATGGGCGGAGCGTGCGCAGGTGGAGCTTGCGGACCATAGCTAACTGGCGCATCCGGACTTTTGGCTGTTGCCTGATCCTGGCGACGGCACTGACCTTCCTCCTTCCCTCAAGTTCCAAATCCAATGTCTTGTTTGAAGCCGCCTTGAACGGCGGTTACACGGACAATCTGCTGAGCGATTCGACGGGGCTCATCGACAAGTACTCGGTGGCTTCGGGGATGGTGCGCTGGTATCCGGTGAGCACGCTCGAATTGAGCGTCAATGGTGACTGGACACTTTACGACCGGGTGGCAGCGATGTCGAATCGTCTGGGGCGAGTCGGATTGACCTACATCCCGCTGAAGGCGACTTCGCGGTTGTCGATTTACGCCAACGCCGCTTTTGACGGCCGGCGCTATCACTCCGAGTTGAGTTACTACGATCTCAATACGCTGGACTCACGGATTACAACCGGATACCGCTTCGGCGAAGTGGCGACGCTGCGCTGGGGTGTGGGGTTCCGCGACTATGCATATCTGGCGACCGAGAGCGGGGATAGGGAGATGTTGGAGACGTTCGTCGGACTTAACACGACGCCGTTCGGCCGCAACAGTTTCGACATCGAGGCCGGCTACGGGAGCATGGACTACGAGCATGTCAAGTCGAACCTGATCTTCGTCAACCCGCAGCATCCGGAGCGCTCACTCACCGACAGCAAACTAAAGTCGTTCTACGTCTCGCCGCGCTGGTCGCGGCCGCTGGATGAGAAGAACGGCATCAGCGTGACCTTCAGCTATCGGACGTTCATGAACACGGACGAGGGGATCGTGTTCGGTTCTTCGATCGGGCTGCTGTCGCCCTGGACGGCGGTGTGGGAGGGGACATCGATTGCGGCAACTTTGAAGAGCTACCTGATCCCGCAGACGATCACGACGCTGGGATGCGGGTACTGGAACCGCCATCATCTCCCGACGATCGAGAGCGACAATTTTCCGATCGTGATGGGGCGGGAGCGCGACGACGACCAGGTGCGCGCGTTTTTGCAGGTGATGCGGCCGTTTACGACCGGCAGCGGGCAGTTGATTCAGCCGCGCCTGACGCTCGAATACACTAACAATAATTCCTCGAATGAGCTGTTTGAATATTCGGCGATGGTGATCAGCACCGGGATCAGTTTCCGGTACTGACAGCCGAGGCCTTGAGTAGTGCGAGCCAACGTTTGCAGACGGGAAGGAGACACGAGAAGATGATCGGTCGGAGAAAGCTGTTAGTCCTGATGGCGATCGCGGTCTGGGTGATCGCGGCGGCCGGAGCGGCCCCAGCGGCAAATTACACGAAGGTGGATGATCCGGCGCTGAATGCCGCGGCGACGACGGCGCCGCAGCCGTCGTCTTCCGAGCGCGCGACCTATAACGGGACGCTGCGCATCTACATCGTCGAGCCGGTGTCGCGATACCTGGACTACACGAACCGCTCCTATTCCTTTGGGATGCTGGGCTTCGCGCTGAACCAGGCGATTACACTCAACGACGGCCAGATTTTGACCGACACGGTTACTTTTTCATCCACCGGCATGACGCTGAACAACATCAAAGCGGTGATGGCAGTGTTCAATGTGGAGGGGCATCCGGCCTATTCGGATCCCGACACGCCGGCCTATCCGTTCACAGCGCACTGGGTCGATGCCTCCGCCGGCTCCACGCCGGGGGTAGTCGGCATCGACAAGCCGACGGCGCCATACACCCACACGGTGCTGGTAGAGGAAGGCACGCGGCACGGTTGCGGCTATTGTCCGATCACCCGGTCGCATTTAGAGACCCTGTACGAGTCGGGATTGTACCAGTTCAATCTGGTGGCGATGGTGACCGATAATTCGCAGACTTCGGCCTTCATGACCGCAACTTACAATATGGGTTACACGCCGACGGTGTATTACGACGGCGGACACGGGGTGTCACTGGGCGGCGTGGACGACGAGACATTCTATTCCTCGCACATCACAGCGGCCTCGACCCGCGCGGTGGCGCCGTTGAAGATCGCGGTGCGGCTGGACTACGTCAGCTCGACGCAGGTGAAAGTGGAATACACGGTAAAGACGGCCAATGTGGCGCCGCCGGCGCCGCCGGCACCCAGTGGTCCGGCGATGGTGCGGCGCGGTACGACGCAGACCTATACGGCCGCGGCGACCGATCCGGATGGTGACCGGCTGCAATTCCGCTGGTCGTTCGACAAGGACGACAGCACTGCGTGGACGGGTCCGTATAACCCCGGTATTCCCTGTCAAGTCGATCGGACCTGGCCGAATATCGGCGAGTACTGGGTCAAGTTCCAGACCAAGGATTACTGGGACAGCGCTCCCGGTTGGGGTGATTCGCTGTTAGTGACGGTGTATCAGTGCGGTGATGCCGACGGTTCGGCGGCGGTGTCGATTTCGGATGCCGTGTATTTGATCAATTATATCTTTGCCGGTGGTCAGGCGCCCGATCCGCTGTTGTCGGGTGATGCCGATTGCAGCAACGCGCTGTCGATTTCGGATGCGGTCTTTTTGATCAATTACATTTTTGCCGGCGGCCCGGCGCCGTGCAGCACCTGTCCGTAGATT
>JADYYF010000140.1 GCA_020853795.1 Candidatus Zixiibacteriota bacterium | reverse complement strand
TCGGCGTGCCGTACTATCTCAAATTCGAGGCGGTCGGCGGCGTCGAGCCGTATCACTGGAATCTCTGGGGCGGCGATCTGCCCTACGGCATGCAGTTTGACGGCGACACCGTCGGCGTGCTGTCGGGGACTCCTGGCTACGAGGCCACCTTCTACTTCACAATGCAGTTATACGATTCGAGTGTGCCCCCAAAGTCATTGCTGCAGTCGTATGCGCTCACCGTCGGACCGCCCGCAACTGTCTGTGGTGATGCCGACAACTCCGGCGTCGTATCGATCTCGGATGCGGTTTATTTGATCAATTATATCTTCGCCGGCGGACCGGCCCCGAACACCACTGCCGCCGATGCCGATTGCTCCAGCAGTGTTTCGATATCCGACGCGGTCTATTTGATCAACTACATCTTCGCCGGCGGACCGGCGCCCTGCGCTGCCTGTCCGTAGACTCAGCGTGCCGAATTTGAGTCGGGCACGTCGGAAGCCGCGCGCACCATCCGCTCATACTTCTCAAGGTTGAAGCGTTCGCGCACGTTGAGCGCGTCGCCTGGCTTGCCGAAACGTGGCTCCCGCAACACGATCTTTCGCTCTGCCGCAGCCTCACCGTCGCGAACGATGCGCAAGAGTTGCCCGCTGACCAGAATCTCCCCCGGTGGTGGAAACGACAGGTTCGCCGATTGATCGATATACAGCGGCCGCGCGCGATATTGCAGAAACTTCATCAACATCCGTTGGTATGCCGTCTCAATCTGCTGTGGATCGTAAGGCTCATTGCGTTCGAACTTGCGCACCTGCGGCAGGAACGCCTCAATTTCCGGTTGGGCGTGCTCGTACAGCCGCGCATCAACATGCCGGATCCAGTCGAAATACCACGACCGCCGCGCTAACTCGTTGTCGATCAGAATCACGTCCGACCGCTCGCCTAAGGCAAAGTGAGAGTACAGCCAGGGACTGACGATATCCCAGTCGGCGCAGAAAATCAGCGCGTCTGTTTCCGCGGATGCATAGAGATTGTGAACACCATCCAGCGGCGCGTGATTTCGTGACTGATCGTATTCCTGCCAGTTTAGCATTAGTCCCCAGACCACCAAGGCCGCCACGGCTCCGGCCGCTATCCCTGCCGACACTCGCAGCCGCTCGATCAGCCACCACACCCCCAGGCACCCAAAACCAAACAGCGCTACCACCGACGGCAGCAGATAGTTGTCGATGTCGGGAATCGAAAAGTTCAGGGCATAGAGACAGTTGAACACGAGAAAACAACTCAAGAGCATCGCCAGATGTCGGTGCCGTCGCCAGGCAGTGATTATTCCCAGAGCAACCGGCAGCCAGAACAATGCTGGGAACTGCTCGTAGAAAATCTGGGCGAAATCCCAAAGATTCCCCGCCAGCTCGCCGGGACTCTTGGAGAACATCCATACCTGATACTGCCAGCCGGTTACATGCCGCACGAAATTCTCCCAGGTGTGCGGCTGCCCCCAGTTGAAGATCGGATCCAGCGCTGCACGCACAGGCAGGTACAAATAGAGCGACGCCCCTACCACAACCGCACTCAGACTCAATGGGATGATTCGCTTCGTTCTCGCGATCAGCGCGCGCTGGCTGTACAAGTGGACAGCGATCGCCGGCAGCAGCAGGATCGTCGACATGTGATTGCCGAAAGCCAGCGCCACCACGAACGGCCCCATAACCCGCCGCCGCGTATCCAACGGCGACAGCAGCAACGCCAGGATCAAGCTGATGAACAGCAGATGTAAGGAATATACTTCATTTGTCGTACCTTGCCCCCAGATTAGCGGCGCACTGGCAAACAGCAGCGTCAGCATCGCCAACACTGAGATTGGTGCGGGCTCGTGACGGTCGAAGTAGCGAACGAAAGTAAAGAACAAGACCGCAGCGGTGACCGCCGTGCACAGAGCCCCAAACATCACCTGCGTCGTCATCAACTCCAGCGGCAGCAAGGCGAATAGTCGCCCCAGAATCGTGTACAGCGGATAGCCCGTCGGGTGCGCAATTCCGAGCGTCCCGTTGACGACAGCCAACTCCCCGGAGTCGATATACGCCACACTCGGATATCGTGTCAGCAGGTAAAGAAACAGGGTGAGGACAAAAATCCCCACCCCGGTCAGATTCCTGATCATGCGGTTGAATTTAGAACGGGAGGTCGTCATCCTCTTCCGTCAGCGGCGGTGCTTCTTGAGCCTCCGGTCCCGGCGCGCTACTCGGCTCGGGCGCCTCACCGCGGCGTCCCAGCAACTGCAGTCGGTCACCGACGATTTCTGTGATCCACTTTTTGTTGCCTTCCTTGTCGTCGTAGCTCCGGGTCTGAATCCGCCCCTCGATGTAAACCGGGGAGCCTTTCTGAAGATACTCTTTGGCGATCTCCGCCTGCCGCCGCCATAACACAATATTGTGCCAGGTGGTCGTCTCTTTCATTTCGTTGGTGTTCTTGTCCTTCCACTTTTCCGTCGTCGCGATGGAAAAAGTGCACACCGCCACACCGGAGGGCGTATACCGCAGATCTGGGTCCTTGCCCAGATTGCCAATCAAAATCGCTTTGTTAACCGACGCCATATTCTCAACTTCTCCTTTTTAGAGAGTGCCCCATTATAGACACTCCCGACTCCCGCTGTCAATCAGATATATGGCGTCGCTCCGGTCCCGGTCGAACTAAAACCGCCCAAGTCCCAGGGTCAGATTGAAACTCGGCCCCTCCAAATCGTCCACGGAATAACGCACGCTCTCAAGATCATCAATGAATCGATAACTGGCGCCGAGGCTCAAACGCACATTTCGCGAAAAACTCAGCGTCATGTCCATCTGCGGTTCCAGCACAAAGAAACCGTCATAATCGCCGAAATGCGACTCAAAGTAGTTCTCGTCGATATTCACCGAACCACCGCCGATCAACACCCCCAACGAGATCTGACCGTTACGCGGCCGACCGCTGATCAATCCCACTTCGAGTCCGCCGTAACCCATTGCCCATTCATCGTCGTCAAAGTAGCGATCATGAAATGGGTCATCATACTTGTCTTCCGGCAGTCCGTACGCCGCCAGCCCCAGATAGATTGACTGATTGAATTCCAATCCGCCCCGGATACCCAGCATGGTCTCTGTCTCTCCGTCAATCTTGCCGAACTTCAGTGCCGGCGACAAATACCACCCGAGTCGCACCGACTCCGGCTCGGACTGCTGCACCACCACTCGCTTGACTTGCGTCGTGCCCTTCTTGTTCTTGCTTACGCCGAATGCATTGGTTGCCAGCAGAAGCGCCATCAATACCGTCAAAGCTGTTCTCATCTTCTCCTCCGTTTCCATTGCCCGGACACGGGCATCATCGCCCCACGCAGTGAATTGGCAAACTTCGTGCCGACACCCTTAACTGGTTGACTTGTCAGCGAATGGGCTGCCACAGACATCGCTGGTCACGGAAGAGTGCACAGTATTTGTGCGTCTTCGATCGCGCTTGCTGCCAGAATTGAGAGTGATTAGTTACACCTATGACTTCAGCCGGAAGCCTTTATCTTGTTGCCACACCAATCGGTAATCTCGGTGATTTCACGTTTCGCGCCGTCGAGACTCTCCGAAACGTCGATTTCATCGCCTGCGAGGACACTCGCACTTCGCGCGTCCTGCTCGATCACTTCGACGTTCACAAACCACTGATCGCTTATCACAACTTCAACGAGCGCGCTGTTTCAGATAAGATTCTCGCGCGCATTCTTGCCGGTGAAAGCGTGGCGTTGATTTCCGACGCCGGAACCCCCTCGATCTCTGATCCCGGCTTCATCATCGTCCGCGAGGCGATCAGGCACTCGATCGAGGTCATCGCTATTCCCGGCCCTTGTGCCGCAATTACCGCGCTGTCAATCAGCGGTTTGCCTACCGATGCTTTCATATTCTACGGCTTTCTCCCGCAGACGGCAGGAAAGCGCAAAGCCGTCATCGAGTCACTGGCAGACCGCCGTGAAACTCTGGTGTTCTATGAGTCGCCATTCAAGATCCATAAGTTACTCGACCTGCTGTATGCTCTACTGGGGAAGCGACAGGTAGTAATCTGCCGCGAATTGACCAAGAAATTCGAGGAGATCATCCGGTCTGACCTCGAAATGGCGCGCTCAAAACTCGCTGCAAAGATTCTCAAGGGAGAGTTAGTTGTTGTTGTGCAAGGACTTGTAAGGGGACTTGATCGGGAAGCAGAATAATCTCGAAAATAATGTACAAACTCCCTTGACAAGCCGATAGTATAATCGCATATTGGCATGCGATTAGATTATATGTTGTCGAAATCAAGCATACACGCTGTTATGGCCCTTGCGGAGATGGCAAAACTTGCCCCCGGTAAGTACGCCGGCGCTGCTGAAATCGCCAGGACGGTCGGTGCCCCACAAAACTACTTGGGGAAGCTGCTGAAGTCACTCGCCGGTGAAGGGCTGGTTGTCTCCCAGAAGGGCTTCGGCGGTGGCTTCCGACTTGCCCGCTCCGCGGACGAGATATCGCTTTTCGAAGTCGTCGACCCGATTGATAACATCTCACGCTGGGGCAATTGCTTTATGGGCCGCGGCTTCTGCAACGAAGCGGAACCCTGTGCCGTGCACCACCAATGGAAGTCGATCCGCGAGCAGTATCTTGGCTTCCTGCACGAAACCTCACTCCTCGATCTCATTGAGAAGAAGGTGCAGCTTTGACCCGATACATTGACCATAATGAGATAAGTAGATGTGATTTCTATTGTTTGTTTATTTCAACTTCAACATTATTGCTTAGGAGTATTCTATGAAGCCGACCCAAATCCTCAGTGACGAGCACCGCATTATTGAGGTGATTCTCGACAGCTTGCAGCACTTTGTCACGCAGAGTCGCGCTGCCGTCAAGGTTGATCGCGACACGGCCGAGCAATTCATCGACTTCATTCGCACTTTTGCCGATGGCTGCCATCACGGCAAGGAAGAGAACCACTTATTTGTCATGCTCGAAGAGAAAGGCGCTCCGCGCGAGCACGGCCCCGTCGGCGTGATGCTGCACGAGCACGACCTCGGCCGTTCTTTCCTCCGCGGTATGGCAGAGAGCCTGCCGCAAGCCGCGGCCGGTGATGCCGCCGCCGTGACAACTTTCTGTGAGAACGCACAAAACTACATCGGCCTGCTGCGCGCTCACATTATGAAAGAGGACCAGATTCTCTTTCCGCTGGCTGATCGCATGCTGACGGAAGAAGACCAGTCGCGACTGCAGGCTTCATTTACACATGTTGAAGCGCACGACATGGGCGAGGGAACGCACACGCGCTACCTCGAAATGGCGCTTGGCCTGGCTAACAAATTTAACGTCCCCGCCGAACCGATCAAGCGCCAGATCCTTGCCGGCGGCTGCACCTGTGCGCACGGCCACAAATCCCAGTCTCAGACTGCGCATTGAGGGGAAAGTAGGAGGGAGTCATGAAGAAACTTTGGATCGCGTTTACCGCTGTCGTCCTGCTCTCCTTTGCCGTACTCGGCTGGGCCGGACTGCGGATTTATCAGGAAAAACCGCCGATCCCCGATCAGGTCGTCGCTACCGATGGAGCCGTGATGATCGATCACGGTCAGATCACTGCCGGGCAAAATGTCTGGCAGGCGATGGGCGGTATGCAGGTCGGCTCGATTTGGGGCCACGGCAGCTATGTCGCTCCCGATTGGACCGCCGACTGGCTCCATCGCGAGTGCATGTTCATTCTCAACGACTGGGCCAACACGGATTTTGCCGTTGCCTACGACAAGCTCGATCTTGAGAAGCAGGCCGCCTTGCAGGCGCGTCTCAAGAGCCTGATTCGTACCAACTCGTACAATCCGGCAACGAAAACGATCACCGTTGATCCGGTGCGCGTCCGCGCCTTTGAGTCGAATCTCGCGGACTACGCCGACATCTTCGCCAACGGCCACGAGCAGTACGCCATCCCCAAGGGCGCGGTCTCTGATCCGGTCAAATTGCGGCAGATGGCTTCGTTCTTCTTCTGGACCAGTTGGGCGGCATCAACCAATCGTCCCGGCGAAGAGATGAGCTACACCTCGAACTGGCCGCACGAGGAACTTGTCGATAACGTCCCAACCAGTGATGCTGTGATCTATACCGGTATGTCGATCATCATGCTGCTGGCCGGTATCGGCATGCTGGTTTGGTATCATGCCGCTCAGAAGAAAGAAGCCGTCGCCGAAAAGCTCCCCGAGCAGGATCCGATGTTCGGCTTCCAACCGACGCCGTCGCAGAAGGCCGTTATCAAATACTTCTGGGTCGTTTCGGGTCTGTTCCTTGTGCAAATGATCATGGGCGTGATTTCGGCACACTACGGGGTCGAAGGCCACGCCTTTTACGGCATCCCGCTCGCGGAGTGGCTGCCGTACGCCGTCACCCGCACCTGGCACACGCAGCTCGGCATCTTCTGGATCGCCACTGCCTGGCTTGCCGCCGGACTCTACATCGGCCCCGCTGTCTCCGGCGTTGAACTAAAAGGCCAGCGCCTCGGTGTCAACATTCTCTTCGGCGCGCTTGTATTGGTAGTGGTTGGCTCACTGACCGGTGAATTGCTCTCGGTGAAGGGCATGATGCCGGGCTCAAGCTGGTTCTACTTCGGCCATCAAGGCTATGAGTACCTCGATCTCGGCCGTGTGTGGCAGATCGCCCTGCTTGCCGGCCTGGCGCTCTGGCTCTACCTTGTCAGCCGCAATGTTCTGATCGCCATCAGGAAGGGCGGCGACCAGAAACCGCTGATGACGATGTTCCTCCTCGCCTCGATCGCGATCGGCGCCTTCTATGCCGCCGGTCTGATGTGGGGCAAGAGCACACATTTATCGATGGCCGAATACTGGCGCTGGTGGGTGATTCACCTCTGGGTCGAGGGCTTCTTTGAAGTCTTTGCCACCGCCGTGATCGCCTTCCTCTTCGCGCGGCTGCAACTCATCCGGCTCAAAACCGCCAACTCGTCCGTGATCTTCTCAACCACGATCTTCCTCTTTGGCGGCATCATCGGCACGTTGCATCACCTCTATTTCGCCGGCACGCCGACCGCCGTCATGGCGCTCGGGGCCGTCTTCTCCGCACTCGAGGTCGTGCCGCTCACGATCATCGGCTTTGAAGCCTGGGACAATATCCGCCTCGCGCGCGCGACGCCGTGGGTCGCCAAATACAAATGGCCGATCTATTTCTTCGTCGCCGTCGCGTTCTGGAATATGGTGGGCGCCGGACTGTTCGGCTTCATGATTAATCCCCCGATCGCTCTCTACTACATGCAGGGTCTCAACACCACGCCGGTGCACGGCCATACCGCCCTCTTCGGCGTGTACGGTATGCTCGGACTCGGCCTCATGCTCTTCTGCCTGCGCGTGCTCTACGTCCGCCAGGAATGGAAGGACAACATCATCAAGTTCTCCTTCTGGACGATTAATATCGGCCTGATGACGATGGTGCTGCTCAGTCTGTTGCCGATCGGCTTCATGCAGACCTGGGCGTCGGTGCGTCACGGCTACTGGTTCGCGCGCTCGGCCGAATTTCTTTACTCGCCGGCCATCACCGTCTTCAAATGGCTGCGCGCTCCCGGCGACACGATCTTCGCCATCGGGATCCTGGTTTTGGTGCTGTTCATCTTTGGCCTCGCCACCGGCCACTCGCTGCGCAGCCGCAAAGCCACTGCCGATCCCGCCCACAAACCCGAGCGGGTCGGGTAGGCGTCCAACCAAAAACACACCAGGGCACAGTAAGCTGTGCCCTGGTGAGACTCTCGGTTTCAAATGCTCTTGATGATTCTGGACGATCTACCTTCTTTTGTCGACTCGCTCTACCTAAACACCTCCGCCGCCTTCACAATCTGAATATCCTCTGCCGTCAGCTTCAGATCGAGCGCCTTGATTTCGTCGTTGATCGCCTTCAGGTCGCCCTCCTCCGCACCCGACGGTAGCTCTAACTTGGTGTCCAAAGACAGCAATTCCTGCTTGGCCGCCTCGCCGTTCGACACCACGGCCACAATCAACACCTGCCGCGGATGCAAATTGTCGATCGCCACTGTCTGCAGCTCGCTGCGCGGCACCGCGTTGATGTTCTTGCGGAAGTTATCAACGAACCCCGGCAACCCGTACCAGATCTCATCCATCTTCATCCCGAGTTGCTGCTCCGCCGTCTCGATCCGGAACGCAAAACTGTTGGCGACAAAGTCCTTCGTCCGGTCAATATCCTCCGCCGCCAGCGGCATCGTCGTCAGCTTGGTCATTTCACTCAGCATCAGCTTGATGCAGAACTCAAAATTGACCTCTTTCGGATACGTCCACATGTGGAAATACTGGTCGCGTCGTGGAATCCCCGTGCCCTGCATTTTCGACCAGCCGTCCGGCCGGAAGTATTCGACATAGGCGTACGCCCCATACGCCAGCCCGCGCTGCGACCGCACCGTCTGGAACAACCGTCCGAACATCTCGCGATGCTGCCCCAGGTAGCAGCCCAACAGTGTCATCGGATAGAACTGCGGAGACAAGCGATTGTCCTCGAGGACATGTCCAATTCGCAGGTTCGACTGCGCGCGGTTCTCTTTCTCCACCAGGATCACTTTCGGCGTCTTCGACAACTTCGGCATCACATCCGAGCGCACCACCCGTCCTGACGGCAACTGGTCGATGTCGGCGCGAAAACGATCGACCAATGAATCCTCCACCGCGCCGGCGATTCCGGCGATCACATTTCCTTGCAGGTAGTTCGCGCGATAGAAATCGACGACATCCTGCCGCGTGATCGCATTCACGCCCTTTTCCGTACCCTGCACCAGATGGCCGTAGCGATGGTCGGCAAAGATCGCATTCTCGAATACGCCCAGCGACAACTGCGCGTCATCCTCACGAGTCTGCCCGATGCGATCGAGTTGTTGTGTCACCGCCAGCCGGAATTCCTCCTCGGGAAAAGTCGGCTCCAGGAATATCTCTCGAAAAATCGAATAGAACTCGCCGGCGTTCTCACTTAAGGTTCGCCCCGAAATCACGACCACTTCCTTGTCGACCGAGATGTTGATATTAGCGCCGATCTGCTCCAATTTCTGTTCCAGTTGTTCGCGCGTATAGTTCTTCGTTCCTTTGTTGAGCAACGTCGCCGTCAAATTCGCTAATCCCGGCTCCGCTGCCGGATCGAGCGCCGATCCGGCTGAGACCATCATCCGATAGTACACCACCGGTACTCCTGGCTTGCCGATCACCACGAACCGCTCCGGCTGGGGTCCGGCACAAGAGACCAGGCTGACACAAAGCATCAACGCCGCCAGCACTCCCGCTACTACTATGAGCTTCTTCATCTTCACACCTCACACTCCGCTCTTGGGGACCAGCGTTACAACCGATCGATTCGTCGGCGCAAAGACTGTCAGCGCCACACTGCGAATCTTTTCGGCCGTGACCGAGCCGTAAAGATCGTACAGCTCGAACATCTTGCGGAAATTGCCGGCCAGAAGCTGATAGCTTCCCAGTGAGCCGGCTATCCGCGACGGGCGATCGAGGCGATAGATCATCTCCGAACGCAGGTTGTTCCGTGCGCGATCCAATTCCGCCGCCGGGATCAACTCGGTCGTCAACCGCTGCAGCTGGCCATAGATCGTGTCCCGCACCTCGTTCAGCGACGCTCCACGCCGCAGCCGTGCGCTGATCGCCGTCAGACTTGGGTCCTTGCGCATGTCCGCATTGCCCCACACTGACTCCACCAGTGCCAGCTCGTCCCGCAGTCGCTTGGTCAGACGTCCCGACTGACCAAACAGCACCTGGTTAATCAGATTCATCGCGGCGAGATCTTCAAGATTGTCGCGCGCTGAACCGATGTGGTATCCGATCCGCAACAGCGGCGGCGTCTCATCATCTTTCCAGGTGAACGCCATGCTCCGCTCTTCCGTCTGGCGCGGCTCGGGCAGGATATTCGGTACATACGCCTCACCCCGCGGCCAGCCAGCGTAGAACCGATTAACCAGCTCCTTGGTCTTTCCGACGTCAACATTTCCAGTGACTACGAGCACGCAGTTGTTCGGAGCATAAAAACGGTTCTTGAACTGCAGCCCGTCTTCATAGGTCATGTACTTCTCAAGGTCTTCTTCCCAGCCGATCACCGGGTGCTGATAGGTGTGCGTCGTATACGCCAGTCGATCGTGTTCAACGCTCAGGAACCCCTCGGCATCGTCGGCGACACCACGTCGACGTTCTTCCTTCACCGGTCCCAATTCCGTGCGAAACGTCTCATTCGTGAAATTCAGATTCTGGATTCGATCCGACTCAATCTCCAGCATCTGTTCCAAAAAGCGCGCTTCAGCGTTCAGGAAATACGCTGTGTAGTCGGTCTCCGTCCAGGCGTTGTTCTCGGCCCCCAACGGGGTCACCGCGTTGACGAAACTCGGATACTTCGGCGTCCCCCGAAACATCATATGCTCAAAGACATGTGCCAACCCCGTGATGCCGGCACGGTCTTCATCCCGGGAACCGGCATTCACGAATGTAAATACGCTTGCGGTTGGCGAAGTCGTATCGGGACAAATCAATACCGTTAACCCGTTCTCCAGCTGTGACACATCGACATTCAGATCAAACGCCGCCGCTTGGCCCAGCAGCGACAGCGCCAGGACAACAATCCCAATTGCCTTTCTCCCTGATCGCATCTCTACCTCCGCTTCGGATTGAATTCGATTTTTTCGAAGCTACCTACTCCCCCGATCCTGGTCAAGCCAAAAGGGCGTGACAGAATGACAACTACCTGCTGGCTTGAGCTCCGATTTTCCGACGGCTGTCTCGCCGCGGCCCTGAATCAGGGAGACCCAACTGCCGCCTCATCGCCATAACCTGTTTTTCGGCAATACGATAACAACAGCCATTGAGGTGGTTTTTGGCTTGAGACCATGACTGGCACGCGCGACGTCATTCCCGAACCGGCCACCCTGCTACTCTTTGGCCTCGGCGCCGCCGGCATGGGCTTGGCTCGCCGTCACAAACACCCCAAGACTTAGTCCTTCAGGACAGGGCACAAAAACAGAAGCCGGATCAACGATCCGGCTTCTGGTCTTTGGGCTCGTGAACGCTTTCTGGTGTTGATTATAGACTCAATCGCCGTCCTCTTCATCCTCATCTTGTTCCGGGCAATCTTCGCGCAGGAATGCAATCACCGACGAAATATTCTCGACCGCCTCACCCAGCGCCTGTGCCAGTTTGGCAATCTCCGGCTTGGTCTCCGGGAACATCTTGAGCAAGCCGGCCACCTCGATGAGCAACTCCCGGTCATCTTCAGTCGGACGGCCGGCTACGAAGTTGTTGGTGAGATTCGCCACTGCGCACGCCGAGAAAATCCCGATCCGCGGATCGTCAGCTTCTACCACCAGTGCGAAGCGTCCGGCCGACTTCGCCGTCGCAGCCGTTGGCTCCGCTTCGTCCTGCGGATGCGCTGCAACGATCGGTGTGCCGGACAGAATCGCTTCCAGCAACTCCGGAAACTTCGTCAGCTGATTCAGGCGGTTCAAATCATCCACTCCTTCGCGCCCGATTGCGCCGCTATCGTGTCAAGTATCGGCGCAGTCGGAGCCCGGCTTGAGATTCATCTTGACCGCGAAATCAGCGGGCGTTACAGTGATTGCTCCTTCGCTGGACTTTACCTATACTGAATCGACGCCGAGGCGGCCGGGCGGCTGCCGGCAGGAGGGACTACCGTGAGCGATCTGTTTGGCGACGAAGCACCGGTGCGTAAAATCACGAACGCGCCTCTCGCCGAACGTATGCGCCCCGAAACACTGGACGAGTTCGTCGGCCAGCACGATCTCATGGATCCCGGCAAGCCCCTGCGCGCTCTGCTTGACAAGGGGAAGATCCACTCGGCGATTTTCTGGGGCCCGCCGGGTTCGGGCAAGACCACTCTGGCTTACTTGATCTCGCGCTTGCTCAAACTCAAGTTCATCTTCTTTTCAGCGGTCACCTCGGGCATCAAGGAGATCAAGGCCGTAATGGTCGAAGCTGAGAAGGAAGAATCGCTCTACGGTAAGCGAACCATCCTTTTTGTCGACGAAATCCACCGCTTCAACAAAGGCCAACAGGATGCCTTTCTTCCATATGTGGAGTCAGGCAAGATCGTTCTCCTCGGCGCCACGACGGAGAACCCGTCGTTCGAAGTCGTCGGCGCGCTCCTGTCGCGACTTAAGGTCTATCTCCTGAAGCCGCTCGATACGGCCGATCTCGATCACATCATCACTCGTGCCCTCGCTGATTCCGAGCGCGGCCTCGGCGGCAAACAGATCACGCTCCATGTCGATGCCCGCGAATACATCCTGCAGGTATCCGGCGGTGATGCCCGCAAGGCGCTGACCTTGCTCGAACTCGCGTGCGAAGCCGACCCCGATTGGGAGCAGGGAAGGGCTGAGATCACGCTGGCGCGCATCACTGAGGTCCAGCAGAAGAAGGTCTTGCTCTACTCTAAATCGGGCGAAGAACATTACAATCTCATCTCCGCGCTGCACAAATCGATGCGCGACTCCGATCCCGATGCCGCCCTTTACTGGCTCGCCCGCATGTTGTCGGCCGGCGAGGATCCGCTCTATATCGCGCGCCGCGTTGTCCGCTTTGCCGTCGAGGATGTCGGTCTCGCCGATCCTAACGCCATGGCCGTCGCCCTGCATGCCAAAGAGGTT
The DNA here is from genome assembly GCA_020853795.1 of Candidatus Zixiibacteriota bacterium. Lineage (NCBI taxonomy): Bacteria > Pseudomonadati > Candidatus Zixiibacteriota > Candidatus Zixiibacteriota bacterium. The sequence goes on along the minus strand of JADYYF010000140.1, from coordinate 24,370 downwards.
TACGAGTTTCTTGGCACTCCGGAGGGCGAACTCGGCATCGCGGAAGCCGTCATCTACCTGGCGTGTGCCCCCAAATCCAACAGCGCCTACCAAGCCTTCGGCAGCGTCATGAAAACCGTAGAAGCTGAGCCGGCCTACGAAGTCCCATACCACATTCGCAACGCCGTCACCGGACTGATGAAAGGTTTCGGCTACGGCGCCGGCTACCGGTATGCCCATGACGAGCCCGACGCCATCACCGGCCAGTCCGATTTGCCCGACCAGCTCTCAACGCGCCGTTTCTACTACCCGACCGACCACGGCCTGGAAAAGAAGATCAAGGAACGCCTCGAATTATGGGACACCCTCCGCCAGAAGAAGCGCCAATAGCAGCAGCTTGCATCCCCCGAATTTCCCGTAGTCTTTCCACCCCGATTCTTGTATAACATCTTCGATGACAAACCTGCGCATCGTTATCGTGGCCGTGCTGGCCGTTTGTCTGCTGGCACCCGCTGCCTTCGCCAACAAGATCCTGATCTACATGGATCGCGAACAGACTAACCATCTGAAAGCCTACGGCGTCGCCTATTGGTCGCTGACCCAGGGCCGCAACGTCGAATGGCTGCTCAACTACCGCGGCGGCTCGTTCCTGCTTGATGCCGTCGAAGGCATCCGCAATATTTGCGCGCTCCGTGGCGTCGCCTACACCGAGGTCAATGCCGCCGACGAAGCTCTGATCCGCGCGACGATCGAAGAGAACAATATGGAGTCAGTGTTGCTCGAGAAAGCGCCGGCCGTGGCCATCTACTCGCCGGCCAATAAAGAACCGTGGGACGATGCCGTCACCCTCGCGCTGAAATACGCCGAGATCGAATACAAAACCGTCTGGGATGCCGAGGTGCTCGACGGCCGCCTCGAAGACTACGACTGGCTTCATCTGCACCACGAGGATTTCACCGGCCAGTACGGCCGGTTCTATAATTCCTTCCGCAACACGCTCTGGTATCAACAGGAGGTTGCGGCTAACGAACAGATGGCGCGCCAACTCGGCTATCGCAAAGTCTCCGATATGAAGAAAGCTGTCGTCAATACCATCGAGGACTTCGTCGCTCGCGGCGGCTTCATGTTCTCGATGTGCTCCGCGCCCGAAACCTTCGACATCGCCCGGGCCGCCGAGAATACTGACATCGTCCCGCGTGAATTCGACGGCGATCCGATCGATCCGGACTTCAATGCGAAACTTGACTTCGACCGCTGCCTCGCCTTCGAGAATTTCACCCTGTCGGTGAATCCGCTCGAATACAAACATTCCAACATCGACACCTACCCCGATCGCCAGGTTTACTTTCCGGTACCCGATCTTGACTACTTCCAGTTGTTCGACTTCTCCGCCAAACTCGATCCGGTCCCGACCATGCTCGTGCAAAACCACGTCGGCGTCGTCAAGGGCTTCATGGGACAAACCACCGCGTTCCGCAAGTCGTTGCTGAAGAAGTTCGTTACCATCCTCGGCGAAGTCGAAGGGCAGGATGAAGTCCGCTATGTCCACGGCAACTATGGCAAGGGTACGTTCACTTTTCTCGGCGGTCATGATCCCGAAGATTATCAGCATATGGTCGGCGATCCGCCCACCGATCTCGACCTGCACAAGGACTCCCCCGGCTACCGGTTGATTCTCAACAACATCCTGTTTCCCGCGGCCAAGAAGAAAGAGCGCAAAACCTGACCGGCTTCAATCTTGACTCATGCGATTTTTTTCACTTGATTTTCCGTCGGCGTCGTATTAATTGCTGATACCTATCAGCTGACTCTTGCAGTCGGCCTGACGAGTTTATCCTTCATCGCCTAAGTACGTCGCCACTCAGCCGTCGCGAACTCTCGTCGTAAGCTGGTGCAGCACGCCTGACTCGAAGAAGTTTTGAATGACCAGCTTGGCCAACACCGTTGGAGGTTTTTGTGTCGGGAAGCAACGACATCTTGATCGCGAACATCAAAGAGAAGGGTAATGAAGTTACCGCGTTTCTCGAAAAGGAAGGCATCCAGGTTCGCTACACATCGGTGCGCCTGATTGACTATCTGATCGCCGGCCGCATCGCGGTCGTGCGCCGCACCGTCGAATCGTTTCTCGCGGAACTGGCCAACAAAATGGTCTATCGCACCGCACCCGAATTCAAACGCAGCTTCCCCGATCCGATCTACATCGTCGAGGGCTCGGCACCGGCGGCGACGATCTCCGCCACGACACCCGGTCGTGCCGGGATCACTTACTTGACCTTCGTTCATCGCATCCCGATTATCTTTTCTTCGACACCCGAAGAAAGCGCGAAATATATCGCGCTCATGATGAAGCAGGCTGAATTTGCCGCTTCGCCCACCGATCAATCCGCGTCGGCTGATGCCGACACCGGCGACGAGCTCGATCAGCCTCTGCCGGAGCTGGATGCCGAAGTGCAGATTCAGGTGCTCAGCTCGATCCCGGGCATTAGCCGCGACAATGCCACCTTGCTGCTGTCGCGCTTCGGCTCCCTGAAAGGCGTTTGTTCGGCCGATGAAAAAGACCTGCAGAAGATCAAAGGCATTGGCGCCAAGAAGGCCAGGGCGATCATCTCTACCATCACCACGGTGACCATGCCGACGGAGAAGGATTCCAAGAAGAAAGCCGCGCACTCGCCGATTGCTCGCTGATCGCACGGTTGCCTCCCGCTTCGATTTCCCTATATTGCGCGCGTGCACTCCCGCCTCTCCTTGAGCACTGCCTGCGCCTGCGCAGCTCTTCTCGTTCCCCTGATCCTCTACGCGTTGACACTCTGCCGCGGTATCCCTGTCGGCGATAGCGCCGAATTGGCCTTGGCTGCCTCGCGCCTGCAGATCGCTCATCCACCCGGTTACCCGCTGCTGACTCTCGTCGGCAACGTCTGGGCCGGGGCGGCGTTCTTTCTGCGACCGATTGTTGCTCTGAACCTGCTGAGCGCTGTCTGCGCCTCCGGCGCTGCGCTGATGCTGTTCTTCGTGCTGCGGTCCTTCGCCGCTGAGCGAACCGCACCTGTCCAGATTACTGCGCTAAGCGTGGCTATCGCCTTCGCCGCCACGCGCACGCTGTGGTCTGTTGCCACGGACTTCGAGGTTTACGCGCTCTCGGCCTTCCTCGTCGCGCTCGCTCTCTGGAGTCTATTGCGCTGGTGGCACGCCGGTGACCGCCCTGCCTTCTATCTCTCGGCCTTTACCCTCGGCCTCGGACTTGCCAATCATCTCTCAATCTTCGCACTGGTTCCGGCATTCCTCCTCGTAAGCTGGTTGCACCGTCGCACCGTCCCCCTGCGCGATTTTGTTGCGGCCGGTTTGTTCCTCTTGCTTGCCCTTTCCGGATATCTCTATCTGCTGCTGCGCCCCGGTGCTTCCTTGATTCTGAGCTGGTACAATCCGCAGACTTGGGTCGGGTTCCAGCAGCAAGTCTTCGCCGAAAGCTATCAGCGTTTCCTCGCGGCGCCGCAATTCGCCGACTTGCCGCCCTACTTCCACCGCCTCGGACTGCAACTGGCAGGCGAACTTGTCGTGCCCGTGCTGACACTCGGCGTGATCGGACTCGTAGTCCAATTCCGTCGCAATGCGCGTCTCGCCGTAGTCCTCGCGCTGACGGTGATTGCGAATCTCGCACTCAACTTCAGCTACACCATCGCCGACATTGCGCCTTATTTCTTGCCCACCATCATCGTGGCGTGCCTCTGGATCGGTGAGCTGTTCTTCAAGCTTTCGCACCTGCGCCGCTTGATCTGGCTCGCGCCGCTCCTGGCCTTCGTCATCGCGGTCACCGCTGTTGTCGGCAACTGGAAGACTTGCGACTTGTCGACCCGTACGAATTCCGAGCTCTACGCTCGCGATCTGTTCGCCCGCGTGCCCGGCGGCGGACTGCTCCTCTGCGGTTCTGACAACTCGATGTTTCCGTGCCTCTACCTCCGCTACGTTGAAAACTATCGCCCGGACTGCGCTGTCGCCGGCCATCTCCCCACGCTCTCGCATCTGCAGCGTCTGCTCAATTATCGCGACACCGGCAACTGGACGCACTTTCGTAATCTGCTCGACTACGGCCTTGACTCGACCACGCTTCCCATCGTGATGGCGCGCGAATTGATGAACTACGAGAATGACTATCCCCGCCTGCGCACGGATCTCACCCCTCTCGACCTGGTCTACGTCAAAGACTCTTCGCTTATCGCTGCTCTCGCCGGGAAGCCGCTGCTCCTTCCGTGGAATTCACCCCCGGCAATCTATGATCCCAAAGAAGCCGCTCTTTATTGCGTTTACCTGCTCGCCCTGGCCGATCAGGCGCGTTCCACTGATCCGGCCGAATCCGACCGTCTCGTCGTTCAGGCCTCTCAGCTGGTGCAGGCGACGCGCGAACCATCAACCGTCAGCGCTCTCGCTGCCGCCTTGGTGGCTGCCGACAGATTGCCGGCTGCTCGCCGTCTGCTGGAGTCGGTCGTCAACGACCCCTCGCTGCGCCGCAGTGAACGACTGCAGTTTCTGGCGGGATTGGGTCACGTCAGTTTGCGACTTGATGACCGCGCCGCTGCGCGAAAAACCTTTGAGGAAATTCTCACTCTGGATGCCACCAACGTCGAGGCCCGTTTCCAAATCACCGCCATGCGCGCTGCCGATGCCTTGACTGCGCGTGATCTCCCGCAGGCACTTAAGCTGTATGAAGAGCTGCACGACCTCGTCCCTGACCACGCGCCCGTCAACTTCCAGCTCGGCTTGCTCTATGCACAGCGCGGCGAGGCCGCCGCAGCCATTGCCGCGTTTCAGCGCTGCCTTCAAGCGAACTACCGCGTTGACGAGGTCGAGGAAATCTTGGGTAAGCTGCAGTAAAAGCCGGGCCGGGAAAAGCGTCGAGCTGTTATGCTACCGTCGCCTTGGAGCCCGTCGCGACTTCGCCGATCAGGCCGTCTCTTGAAAGGGCAGTCAAACGTATCGGCAGAACCTGATTCTCCAGCGGCGTTTCGCTGTCAACATGCACGCGCAGATAATTGTCTGTATAGCCCGCCCAACGCTCGCCTTCGATCGTCTCAAACAACACTTCAGCCGTTCGTCCGAGATAGGCGGCGCCGAATGCCCGCCGCTTCCGCGCGCTCAACTCGATCAAGTTCCGCGTCCGCTCCTTCTTGACTTGATGGGGAACCTTCGGTTTCAACGCGTACGACGGCGTGCCCGGCCGGTCGGAATAAGTGAAGACATGGAAATAGGCAAACGGCAGCTCGGTCAGCATCTCGCGGGTGTTGGCAAACTCCTGATCCGTTTCGCCGGGGAAGCCCACCATCACGTCCGTACCGAGTCCGATCTCGGGCACTTGCTTGACCGTCCATTCGATGAACTTCGCAAACGGCGCGATCGTGTGCTTACGCCGCATCGCGCGCAAAATCCGGTCATCGCCGCTCTGGATCGGGATGTGCAGGTAGCGGCACAGCTTCGGCGAAGTCGCCATGTACCGCACCAGCTCCATGCCGATCGTCGTCGGCTCGATCGAGCTGATCCGGATTCGTTCCACCCCGTCAACGGTCTCCAGCCCCTCGATGATCTTCAGCAGCGTCTTGCCGTCGTTTTTGTAGGTACCGATGTTCACGCCCGTCAGCACCAATTCGCGATGTCCCGCCGCTGCCAGACTGCGCGCCTCGCGCATGATATCCTCAAATTGCCGGCTTCGGGCCCGCCCGCGCACCGTTGGGATAATGCAAAAGGAACAGAAGTGATTGCACCCGTCCTGAATCTTCAGGTTCGCGCGTGTGTTGAAGCTATACAGCCCGGCCGTCTCGATCGTGAATTCGGTCTCCGGCAAACGCAGCGAATGAACGATCTCCGCCGCCGGTCGCTTCTGCAACGTACCGAGGAATTCCCCCACCCGCAGCTTATGCTCATTCCCGATCACCAAGTCCACCCCCGGAATTGCCGCGATGGCGCTGACGCTGTGCTGCGCATAACACCCGACGACGGCCACGAAGGCTGCCGGATTTACCCGCAGCGCCTGCCGTACCGCCTGCCGGCACTTGGCGTCCGCCTGCTCAGTCACCGTGCAGGTGTTGATCACCGTCACTTCTGCGGTCTCGCCGAACTCGACGATCTCGTATCCGCGTGCGGCCAGGCTGTTGGCGATGATCGCCGTCTCCGCCTGATTCAGTCGGCAGCCCAAAGTATGTAATGATGCTTTTGGCACTCAGGTTTCCTCGCGTCTGTCCGCTTGCGCGTCGCCATCATTCCCGCCGCTCACGCGTCTTCGTAGACTTCGCGAATATACGTTTCGGGCCGCCTCCGGTCAAGCCTGCCGGTGGTGACACGAGGTGCGGCGGGTATGCAGTACGAAGGGGAAGAAGCACCGCAGAACAATTCCAGGCTCCCGCAGGCAAGACGAAAAAGCCCGGCGTCACTCTCGACGCCGGGCCTTCCTCTACAGCGACGCTTGTGTGCGTGCTCTTACTTCTTCAGTTCGCGCCGCAGCTTCGCCAATTCCTGGCGCAGCGCTTCTACTTCCTGATCCTTCTGCTTTAACTGCGCATACAGTTCCTTGATTGCCGCCAGCGCGATCCCGGATGGATCAATCGTCGAAATCGACTTTCCATCCGACCCCACACCGAACGCTTTCTGAAAATCCTGCGCCGTCGGCCCGATGTGCTGAGATCCGGCATCACCTCGGTAATTCCACTTGGTGATTTCGAGGTCGGCGATCTGATCCAGCAGCTCCGCGCCGTTTACCTTTTTAAAATTCTCCTTGGCATTGGCATCTGAAGCGTTTACCCAGTCGGTGCCGTCGCAGTATGCGCCGCCGGCGACGTCGATTCGATGGCTGGGAGCAACTCCGACGCCCAGCGAGCTGTCGACATAACCCAGCCCGTCAGAGTCGAAATCAATCATCACTTTGTTCGCATTATTGACGGTGACGTTGCCTTTGACCACGCCTTTGTTCTTGACCTTCATTGCCACGCCAATATCGCTGCCGCTGGCAACCACCTGGGCCGTCGCCGTATCAACTGAACTCGTCACGCCCCGGTCAATCAACCCATCGTTGTCGTCATCCGCCGTCAGAACGTGGAGTGCCTCATCGCCGTCACAGCTCGAACTAATCGTGCGGTTCTTGTCCGCTCCAGTGCCCTTCGATTTGATCGCGACGGAGCAGGTTGTCGGCGTCACAATCTGCGAAATCTCGCTGTCGGGCGTGCCGTCTTCGTTGGGATCACAGCTTAAATGGCTGGAGGCCGACGTTGAACCCGTGCCTGTCGCCGCCTTCACGCTGATAATCCCGCGGCCTTCGACAATTCCATCTCCGTCGTCATCAACTTCGATCACCTGAACCGCGGAGCTGTCATCACAAGAACTGCCGATTGTCCGGCCCTTCGCCGCGCCCGTTCCCTTTTGATTGATCGCGACGCCACAAGTCGTTGGCGTCACGAACTGAGCGATCTCGCTTTCCGGCACGCTGTCGCCATCAGAATCCGACTGAAGCGCTGTCGATGCACCGGGACTTAATCCAGAGGACGTCGTCTGGATGACGACGCGGTTCTTGTCCGCGCCGGTGCCTTTCTGATTGATCGCGACGCCGCAGGTCGTCGGTGTCACACTCTGTGCAATCTCGCCCTCGGGAATCCCGTCGCCGTCACTATCATATCTCTGCCCGAAGCTCGCGCTCTGGGTCTGCTTGCCAATTGTAATATTGGTACTGATCCGCGCTGGAGTAGAATCAATTTTCAACTTCAATGAGACCCCGCCCGTGTCGCAAACCTCTTCAGTTTCACTGCTCCCGCCGCCCGGGTTGATGGTCCGCTTTCCGCTCGCCGAGCCGGTCTTGCCCTGTCTGGCCGTATACGACTGCGTTACGACTTCGCCGGCAACCACAACGCTGTTCTCGGCCACAATCGAATCGGGCGTGCAGCGCAACTCGGAAATGCCGTCCTGACCGCTCGATCCAATGTTGTGTACTTCCAGTCTTCGCTGTGCGCCACCAAAGATGCTGACGACTTCGTCGTCCTGCGAGCGCGAACCGTCAAGAGCGAAGGCAGCCGTACGCTTGGTCCGGCCGGTCGAACCCTGCTTGGCAGTATAGGACGACATGACCGTCAATCCTTCGGACAGGGAACTCATTTCAATCACCGAATCGGGCTTGCAGCGCAGAGTGACTTCCACGCCGTCCTCGCCGCTGGAGCCAATGCTGAGACTCTCAACTCGGCGATTCGCGCCACTGCCATCAACACTCGAAGAAACACTGTTCTCCGCGATGCCGTCGCCGTCAAGGTCGGCCTCCACGACCGTCGTGGCCGAGTCCTGGTTCGTCGAGCTGACGACTGATCGATGAGCGCTCGTCCCCTTGGTCTTGATTGCCAGCCGCGCATTCCCACTGCCGGATTCACACTCGCTCGTGATCAATGCTGCGCCCGAAGCAAGCGCGCTGCCGGCAGCATGAAGCCCGGCCTGTACCTTCTCTCCGAAGGTCGCATAGGCGTTGCTCATTGTATCGCCAACTATAACGATCCCCGGTCCCGTCTTGATGTCGCCGTCAACTCTTCCCGCCGCTACCGCATACGGCGCCGCCGCCAGGCGGGTCCGCGGCGAAATCGGCGGATCGCCGCCAATCCGAACCTCAAGATATCGTTCGAGCGCGATTGCTCCGCCGCCGCCACCGCCGCTGCCGGCAACAATGTCCGTCGTCAGTGGCACAATCGAACCTAAGGTGACGCTGAACAAACCGTTGGTGACCGCCACGTTGGGATGCGTTTCGGTCCACAACGCCGTACCGCCCGCCGGTGTTTCAAAGATCGCGTAGGTGATGTCAATCGTCCCGCTGATTGGCGCGTCGTCGCTGTCGAGCAATCGACCTGAATGTCCAATCAAAACCGGCACCGTCGCTGTCGCTGAAGAAATCAATAGCCCAATCACGAGCAGACCGACCGCAATACTGCTAACCGAACGCTGCATACTCGACTCCTCCCGGTGGGGAAACTCAGGAATAAAATGGGTTTGGAATTCTGGAACCAGTTGCTTGCCCCAATATAAACCGCTCTGGCGATTATGTAAATGAATATCTATCTATATAATCTATATTGTTATAATATCGTCGGATCTTGATGATAATTAGGATGTGAAAAGTCCTAAATTGATGTAAGTAATCACTCACTCGCACTCGGAAGCCGCTGATAACATAAGACACAATCCAACAATTAGTTAACAAGTTTTCACAAAGATATACTAAACTTACTCCTCTTTAAATAGAGCAAATTATCGAAAAATGCCTTGACAAACTAAAGCTGGTTAGTTAATTACCGACTAAATAAGTGGCGTTTGGTCTTGATTTACTTGTGAAGTAAATCACAAATGCCAGTGCTTTTGGAGAGATTGGTATGAACTTGGGAAGCTTTGCCCCTGTCGGCATATTCTTGATACTTGGGGTAGTTTTCGTCCTGATTACACTCTGGATCGCCAAACTTGTCCGTCCTCACCGCCCGTCAGATCCAAAGCTCTCCAACTATGAATGTGGCGAAAAACCGATCGGCACTGCTTGGATTCAATACAACCCTCGATTCTATATCTTTGCACTCCTGTTTGTGATATTTGATGTGGAAGTTATCTTCCTCTTCCCGTGGGCCGTCGTCTACCGGTCGCTCGGTCTCTTTGCGCTGATCGAGATGCTGATATTCATCGGCATCCTCCTGATCGGACTAGTCTGGGCCTGGAAGAAGGGAGTACTGAAATGGGCGTGATTTCGAAGCTGCCGGTCGTCCTCGAACGCATGCCGATGGGAACGGTCGTCGCTACCTCTTTGGAGAAGGTTCTCAACGAGGGTCGCGCTTCGTCCCTTTGGTACCTGCTCTTTGGCACCGCCTGTTGCGCGATCGAGATGATGTGCACCGGTGCGTCACGCTATGACTTTGATCGCTTCGGCATGTTCTTCCGCGCCTCGCCGCGCCAGGCTGATCTGATGTTCGTCGCCGGTACCATTACGCACAAGATGGCTCCGCGCGTCAAGCTGCTCTATGAGCAGATGGCTGAGCCGCGCTATGTCATCGCCATGGGCGGTTGCGCCTGCAACGGCGGCCCCTTCCATTACGATACTTATGCTGTCCTCAAGGGCGTCGATAAGGTCATTCCTGTAGATGTCTACCTGCCGGGCTGCCCGCCGCGCCCCGAATCGCTGCTTGAGGCTTGTCTGAAACTCCAGCAGAAGATCAAAAAGCAGAAACTGGGAGAATGGAGTTCCGACATCCGTGGCTGACACCGCGACCATCACCCAGCTTCTCACCCAGCGCTTTCCCGGACAAGTCACCGCGCTGGATATGGTGCCGCCGCAAACAGCCGCCACCGTCGATCCCGCGATCGTGTCCGAATTGTTCGCCTTCCTGGCGGAAAATGCGGACTTAAAGATGAATTACCTCTCAGCAATCTCCGGCATTGATCGCACCGATCACATTGAAATCGTCTATTTTGTTTCCTCACTGGAATACAAGCACAAGTTGACCGTCAAAACCAGAGTCGAGCGTATCGGCGGCAAGATCAATTCGATTCAGCACATCCTGCCGGCGGCCAATTGGTTCGAACGCGAAATCTGGGAATTGTTCGGCGTCGACTTCGTTGGCCATCCGGATTTGCGCCGTTTCCTCCTGCCGGATGACTGGAATCAGGGCAACCCGATGCTGCGGGATTGGGAAGGTGAGGACTTTATCAGGATGCCTGAAGTACAATGAACGAAGCGACGCCGACGCAATACTCCGAAGAGTTTGAAGTCAACATGGGTCCCCAGCACCCGTCGACGCACGGGGTGCTCCGGCTCATGCTGCGAATGAACGGCGAGAATATCGTTCACGCCACTCCCTACATCGGTTATCTCCACCGTGCAATCGAGAAGATTTGCGAGAACCGTACCTACGCGCAGTGCATCCCGCTGCTCGATCGCTTCGAGTACGTCACCGCGATGGCCGCCGAAGAGGTCTTCTGCCTGGCGACCGAACGCGTCGCCGGTGTCGAAGTCCCCGAGCGCGCCGAGTACCTGCGCGTCATCATGCTCGAGTTCAATCGCATTGCCTCGCACCTGATCTTTCTCGGCACCTTCTCGCTCGACCTCGGCGCCATCACGCCGTTTCTCTACTGTTTGCGCGAGCGCGAACAAATCATGGACCTCTTCGAAATGACCGCTGGCCAGCGCCTGACCTACAATTACATTCGCGTCGGCGGCGTCAATGCCGACATCCCTGAGGATTTCTTGCCGCTGGCGCGCAAATTCGTCGACACCTTCCAGCATCGGGTCGACGACTACGAGGCTATCCTGACCGAGAACCCGATCTTCCTGGCCCGCACCAAGAACGTCGGTATCGTCTCAGAGGATATCGCCGTCAAGTACGCCGCGTCCGGCCCGGTACTTCGCGCCTCTGGTATCAAGTGGGATTTGCGCCGTGACGATCCGTATTCGATTTACGACCGCTTTAAGTTCGAGATTCCGACCGGCACCGTTGGCGACACTTGGGATCGCTACATGGTGCGCGTCAAGGAACTGCGCCAATCGAACGAAATCGTCCGCCAGGCGCTCGACCAACTGCCGCAAGGTGAGATTAAGGCCAAACTCAAAGGCGTGTTCAAGCCGCCGGTCGGCGAAGCTTACGCGCGTATCGAAAACGCCCGCGGTGAGATGGGCTGCCATATCGTCTCGGACGGCTCAGCCAAACCGTATCGAGTCAAACTCCGCGGCGGGTCATTCAATCACACCCAGATGATTCCCGCGATCGCGCCCGGAATGATGATCGCCGATCTGGTCGCGACCTTCGCCTCGCTTGATGTCATTCTCCCCGAGGTTGACCGGTAAACTGCTATGGAACTGACTTCTATCCTGGCCTGGCTCGAAAAGCAACTGCTCGCCCTCGTCGAGTGGATCGGCCTGCCGCTTTGGGTCGCCCAACTGCTGGAAATGCTCGTCGCGGCCGCTGTCGTCATTGCCATGTGTCTGCTGGTAGTGCTGTTCCTGGTCTGGTGGGAACGCAAGCTCTCCGGTCACTTCCAGCAGCGCTTCGGCCCGATGCGCACCGGCTGGCACGGCTGGCTGCAGACGATCGCCGATGCCATCAAGCTGATTCAGAAGGAAGACATCATCCCCCGGTCCGTCGACCGCAAGGTCTTCTTCTGGGCGCCGGTGATCTGCTTTGTCTCCTCCTATGCCGCCTTCGCCGCCATCCCGTGGGGTGAGGGGCTGATCCCGACTGATCTCAACATCGGCATTCTCTATATCCTGTCGATCACAACCTTTGTCGTCATTTCGTTGCTGATGGCCGGCTGGTCGTCGAACAACAAGTACGCGCTCCTCGGCGGCATGCGCTCTGCCGCACAAATCGTCAGCTACGAAGTCCCCCTGACGCTTTCCGTCCTCGGCGTCGTCATGATCGTTGGGTCGCTCTCGATGGTCGCCATCGTGGAAGCACAGGAAAAAATCTATCAGTGGTTTGTCTTCCGCCAGCCGCTCGGTTTCCTCATCTACCTGATCGCGGCTACCGCCGAGACCAACCGCGCGCCGTTTGACATCCCCGAGGCCGAGCAGGAACTTGTCGCCGGATTCAACATCGAATACTCCGGCATGAAGTTCGCCATGTTCTTCCTCGCCGAATTCCTGAATCTGTTCCTGGTCGCGGCGATCGCCACGACCCTCTTCCTCGGTGGTTGGCAGGGACCGTTCCTGCCGTCTTGGCTCTGGTTTATCCTCAAGACGACCTTTGTGATCTTTTTGATCATCTGGTTTAAGTGGACCTATCCGCGCCTACGCGTCGACCAGCTTATGGAATTCTGCTGGAAAGTCCTGTTGCCGCTGGCGTTTCTCAATCTGATCATCTCCGGCCTGCTGGAATACGTGCTGCGAGGGTAGGGAAGAGTTATGACGACGGCCTACAATATCGGCTTCTTCTCCGGGATCAAAAATCTTCTGATCGGTCTCGGCGTAACTCTGCGCCACCTGTTCAGTCGCGCCATTACCTTGCAGTATCCAACCGAGCGGTGGGAAATGCCGGAACGCTCGCGCGGCGTCGTCGTGCTGCTCTCGGACAAGGAAACCGGCGAACTCAACTGCACCGCCTGCATCCTCTGCGCGAAGGCCTGTCCCGTCGGCGCGATTCGCATCCAGCGCCACCGTGGCGAGGACAAACGCTGGAAATTGGATTCCTTTAACATCGACAATACGATTTGCTGCTACTGCGGCCTCTGTGAGGAAGCCTGCAATTTCGACGCGATCAAGCTGACGCCGAAGTACGAGTTCTCCGCCTATGACAAGGCCAGCCTCGATTACGACGTCCATCGGCTGCAGGAACTGGGGCGCGACGTCGACTACGTCCCGACCGCCAAGAAGGCCGCGCCCAAACCGGCAACGCCGGCGATCGCCACAACCAGCCCGGCCGATATCGCCACGATGCCGAAGCCGGCGGTGACTCCGGCCGCGCCGCAAGCTCCACCGGCCGCCGATACCGCCACCGACCAGAAGGGAGAGGGTGCCTGATCATGGAATCCGGATTCATCCCGTACCTGTTCTACCTCTTTGCCTTTATGATCGTGGTTTCGGGTATTCTTGTTGTCACGTTGCGCGACATCTTCCACTGCGCCCTGATGCTGGTCATCTGCATGTTCTCCGTCGCCGGCATCTACGTCTTGCTCGGTGCGGACTTCATCGCCGCCGTCCAGGTACTGATCTACGTCGGCGCTGTCTCGGTACTGATGATCTTTGCGATCATGCTTACCGCCCGCGTTTCCGGCGTTGGCATCAAACAACAGAATGAACAAACACCGCTGGCGCTGATCGCCACCTTACTCTTCATCGCGATTACCGTCTTCGGCCTCGGCAAGTCGATCTGGAATTTGAAAACCGCCGCAGTACCCGAGCAGACCGTCAAGTCACTCGGCCAATTGCTGCTGACGACCTATGTCGTACCCTTTGAAATCGTCTCGGTCGTCCTGCTGGCGGCCCTGATCGGCGCTATTGTGATTGCCCGGAGAACCTGAGGTTATGGAAATCGGACTCGGTCATTATCTCTCGCTCGCCGCCATCCTTTTCGGCATCGGCTTCTTCGGCGCCCTCACGCGCCGCAACGCCATCGGCCTGCTGATGTCGATCGAGCTGATGTTCAATTCCGTGAACATCAACCTCGTCGCCTTCAACCGCTACATCACTCCGAGCGACTTTACCGGACAGGTCTTTGCCGTCTTCACGATCGTCATCGCCGCCGCGGAAGTCACCGTCGGCCTCGCGATCGTGCTCCTGATCTATCGCAACTTCCGCGACGTGTTCGTGGACAACATCAACCTGATGAAGTGGTGACGCATGCGTGAACTGAGCTGGATCATCCCCGTACTGCCGTTGACCGCCTTTGCGCTCATCGTCTTCTTCACGCATAACAACCGCAAGCTCTCGGCCGGATTGTCTATCGGCGCCATCGCGATCGGCTTCCTCTACGCCGTGGCGCTTCTGTTCCGCCAGATCGGCGACAATACCCCGTTCGAGCTCTCGGCCGCCTGGGCGGTGTTCCCGACTTTGAAGATGGAAGTCGGCATCTGGATCGACGCGCTCACCGCCATCATGCTTGTCGTCGTGACCACTGTCTCGATGCTCGTCCAGATCTATTCGCTCGGCTACATGCACGGCGACCCGCGCTACTCGCGCTTCTATGCCTACTTGTCATTGTTCACGTTCTCGATGCTCGGCCTCGTGCTGGCAAACAACTTCTTCCTGATCTTCGTCTTCTGGGAACTGGTCGGCCTGACCTCGTACCTGCTGATCGGTTTCTGGTTCGAGAAAAAGTCCGCTTCCGACGCCGGCAAGAAAGCATTCATCACCACCCGCATCGGCGACTTCGGCTTCCTCATCGGCGTCATCCTGCTTGCCGCCTACTGCGGCACCCTGAACTATCAGGAAGTTTTCCAGTCCGTTGCCGGCGGTGTGATTCCACCCGCCATCCTGACTTTCGCCGGCATCGCAATCTTCTGCGGCGCCATCGGCAAATCCGCCCAGTTCCCGTTGCACGTCTGGCTCCCGGACGCGATGGAAGGTCCGACACCGGTCTCGGCGTTGATCCACGCCGCTACCATGGTTGCTGCCGGTGTCTACCTCGTCGCGCGCACGTTCGAGCTGTTCGTCCACAGTCCCGGTGCCGCGATGGTGGTCGCCACCATCGGCATTATCACCTCGCTGCTTGCGGCGTCGATTGCGCTCGTTCAGAATGATATCAAGCGCATCCTCGCCTATTCCACCGTCAGCCAGCTTGGCTATATGATCATGGCCCTCGGCCTTGGCTCCTTCACCGCCGGCACCTTGCACCTGATGACTCACGCCTTCTTCAAGGCCTGCTTGTTCCTCTGTGCCGGCTCGGTGATTCATGCCGCTCACACCCAGGACATTCAGTTGATGGGGAACCTGCGCCAGAAAATGCCCCGCACCTACTGGACCATGCTGATCGCGACCCTCTCGATCGCCGGCATCTTCCCGCTCTCCGGTTTCTGGTCGAAGGACGAAATCGTCGCCGCCACGCTCGGTCATCCCGTCTTCATGGTGCTGACCTTGCTCGTCGCCTTCATGACCGCCTTCTACATGTTCCGGCTGATCTTTCTCACCTTCTTCGGTAAACCGCGCGATCACCACTCGTTCGATCATGCCCACGAATCTCCCGGCGTCATGACCTGGCCGTTGATCGTGCTGGCCGTGCTCTCCGTTTGTGCTGGCTGGGTGGCGATCCCCTGGCTTTCGCACGGCTACTCGTCCTTCGCTTTCCACGGCGAGCCGCATCATGCCGAGGTCCACATCAGCGTCATGCTGATCTCGACCCTCGTCGCCCTCAGCGGCATCGGCCTGGCATACCTGATGTATATCAAACGGTCGATCTCGCCCCAGGCGCTCGGCGCGAAATTCAAAGGCGTCTATACGTTGCTTTACAATAAGTGGTACTTCGATGAAATCTATCAGGCCGCCATCATCAATCCGGTGCTCAAGCTCACCGATTGGCTCTGGACCTTCGACGGCGGTGTAATCGACTGGATCGTCAATGCCTTCGGCAAGTTCACGGTTTGGTTGTCTGATGTTAAGCAGTGGTTCGATCAACACATCGTCGACGGCGCCGTTAACGGACTCGGCTACACCATCTGGGCTTTTGGCGCGTTTATCCGCCAGTTCCAGACCGGCCGCGTCCAATTCTACGGCTTCTTCATCCTCTTCGGGATCGTGTTGATGCTCATCGTTCGAGTTGTGTAGTCTGCTTCAGGCAGGAGTTGTAATATGGACTTTCCGATTCTAAGCTTCATGATTTTCGTCCCCATCATCGGGATGGCGGTCGTGATGCTGCTTCCCAAGGAGAAGCATGATCTGATCAAGTGGACCTCCACCTTGATCAGCGTCATCCCGCTGATCCTGTCGCTGATTCTCGTCTTTGAATATGACGGCTCGACCGCCGACATGCAGTTCGTCGAGAAGTTTTCCTGGATTCCGTCATTGAAGATCCAGTACTTCCTCGGCGTCGACGGCCTCTCAGTGCCGATGCTGTTCCTGACGGCTCTGCTGTCCACGATTTCCCTGATCGTCTCGTTCCATATTCACAACCGCGTCAAAGAGTACTTTGCGTTCTTCCTGCTGCTGGAAGCCGGCATGATCGGCGTCTTCGCCGCCCTCGACTTCTTCTTATTCTATGTCTTCTGGGAAGTGATGCTCGTTCCGATGTACTTCCTGATCGGCATCTGGGGCGGTCCGCGCAAGGAGTACGCCGCAATCAAGTTCTTCCTCTATACGCTCTTCGGCTCGATCTTCATGCTGGTCGGAATCCTGATCCTCTACCTCACGACCGGCTCGCTCGATATGCTCGAACTGATCGCGCAGGCGCCAAACTACGCCCACTCGATGCAAATCCTCGTCTGGGTGTTCTTCTTCCTCGCCTTCGCCATCAAGGTGCCGATCTTCCCGTTCCATACCTGGTTGCCCGACGCGCACGTCGAAGCGCCCACCGCCGTCTCGATCATCCTGGCCGGCGTGCTGCTGAAAATGGGGACGTACGGTTTCCTGCGCATCAGCTACCCGATGCTCCCCTACGGCACACAATATTTCGCCTATCCCTTTGCCATCCTTGGCGTGATCGGCATCATCTACGGCGCGCTCGTCTCGATGGCACAGAAGGATCTCAAGAAGCTGGTCGCGTATTCGTCCGTTTCGCATATGGGCTACTGCATCCTCGGAATGGCGGTCTTCTTCATCGATCCCTCCGGCAACGCCCATATCACCGGCATCGCCGGCTGCATCTTCCAAATGTTCAGCCACGGCCTGATCACCGGCGCCCTCTTCTTGCTCGTCGGCGTGCTCTACGACCGCGCCCATACCCGCGAGATCGCAGCCTTTGGCGGTCTCGGCTCCAAACTGCCGGTGTACACGGCCTTGATGACCGTCTTCGCGATGGCCTCGCTCGGCCTCCCCGGCATGTCCGGCTTCGTCGCCGAATTCATGGTCTTCATCGGCGCCTTCCCGAAGTACCAGGTCATCACCGGCATCGCCGTCATCGGCGTCGTCCTGACCGCCGGCTACATTCTCCGCATGGTTCAGCGCATGTTCCTCGGTGAGTTCAACGTCAAGTGGGCCGGTCTGACCGAAATCAATGCCCGCGAAATCCTCGCCGTCGCGCCATTGCTCATTCTGACCATCGCGCTCGGCGTCTATCCCGCGCCGCTGGTAAACATGATCTCCGCCACGCTGCAGAATATCGTCGTGATGGTGTCGAGGTAGGCAATGGACGACTTGCGGTTGATGCTGCCGGAAATCATCCTGTTCTGCTGGTCGATGCTGATGTTGATCGTCGGCATCCGCCGCAAGCAGACCGCTGCGGCCAACGGCTTTGGCCTGATCTACCTGACCATGCTCGGCCTCGTTGTCACTGCGTTCGCGATTCCCGTGACGGGTTACGGCGTCGCTTTCGGCGGCACCTTCTTCGTCGATCGCTTCGGCGCCTTCTTCAAGATGATCTTCCTTTGCGCCGCCTTCTTCGCGGCCGCCTCTTCCGGCCAGTTGATGAAGCGCCTGACCGCCGACCACGGCGAATTCTTCTCGCTCGTCCTGCTCTCGACGGTCGGCATGATGGTCCTCGTTTCGACCAACGAGCTGATCACGCTCTATGTCGCTCTCGAGTTGACCACCATTCCGCTGTTCGTCCTCGCCGCCTATCGCAAAGACCGCCTGACCTCTTCGGAGGCCGGCCTGAAATACCTGATCCTCGGCGCCGTCTCCTCCGCGATTTTGCTCTACGGTATCTCGCTGATCTATGGCCTCACCGGGTCGACCTTCCTGTCGATCTCGCTGAATCGTCTGCTCGAGCAGTCGATCGGCATGCTCCAGGCCACCAATGACCTCAACCTCGCGCTCCTGATCGCGATGGTGATGATGATCGCCGGCTTCGGCTTCAAGCTCGCGCTCGTGCCGTTCCACATGTGGGCGCCCGATGTCTACGAAGGCGCGCCGACCGCCATTACCTCGTTCCTGTCCGTTGCCTCCAAAGGCGCCGGAGTGGCGGCGTTTGCGCGCGTGTTCTACAGCGCGTTGCCGACCTTCAATGAATTCTACTGGGGCATGATGGTCGCCGTGCTCGCTGCCGCCGCGATGATCGTCGGCAACATCACCGCCGTCCTGCAGCCGAACGTTAAGCGCATGTTGGCTTATTCCTCGATCGCCCATGCCGGCTATCTGCTCGTCGGCTTCGTCGCCTTGCCCTTGACGCAGAACGATCCCCCTTACGGCCCGGCCTCGATCATGTTCTACATGCTTGCTTATCTCTTCGCCAACATGGGTGCCTTCGCTTGTGCGATTGCCTTCGAAAAGAACTACGGCTCCTACGAGATCAAAGATTACGAAGGTCTCGCCAAGGATGCCCCCGCGCTCTCCTTGTTGTTCATGATCTTCCTGCTGTCGCTGGCCGGCATTCCCCCGTTGGTCGGCTTTTTCGCCAAGTACTACGTTTTCCTCGCCGCCTGGAAGCAATACCCCTGGCTGGTGATGATTGGAGTGCTCACCTCCGTGATCGCGCTCTACTACTACGCGCGCATTCTCAAACAGATGTACTTCGCCAAACGGGAAGTCGCGTTCGCGAAAGCGCAATTCGACGGCCCGTTGACGATCACGCTCGCGCTCACCACCGTTGGCACGATCCTCTTCGGTCTCTATCCCGAACCGGTGATTCGCTTCGCCAGCCAAGCGTTTGAAGCCTTCCCCTTTTAGCAGTTGACATCATCGTCGCTTTTTCTTAGTATCGTTTGTGCCCGAGTGGCACAATTGCATGAGCTCCGACGGTAGTATTCGAAACAAATTCAAGCAGTACCTGGTCTCCGGCGTTCTGGTAATCGTCCCCCTGATTATCACTTTCGTCGTCCTCCGCTTCTTGCTTAGCTCCGTCGACGGTATCCTCTCGCCCCTGCTCGTCCGCTACCTCGGTCACGATATCCCCGGTCTCGGCATTCTGATTGTCCTGGTGCTGATCGTCGTCACCGGCATTCTGACCCAGGCCGTGCTCGGCCGTCAGCTCGTCAACGTCTGGGATAACCTGCTCAGCCGCGTCCCGCTCGTCCGGACCGTCCATGTCGCCTCGAAACAACTCCTACAGTCCGTCACCGATCCGCGCGAAAACCTCTTCCAGCGCGTCGTCATCGTCGCCTATCCGCGACCCGGTATGTACGTCTTCGCTTTCGCGACTTCCGAGGTTCAACTTGACAACTTCAGCGAGAATCCTTATGTCGCAGTGTTCGTCCCGTCGACGCCGACGCCCTTTACCGGCTTCACGGTCATTGTCAAGAAAGAGGAAGTCTATCCGACGAATATGAGTGTGGAGGAAGCGGTCAAGTTCATCGTCTCCGGCGGCATCGTCCGTCCCGAGGTGCTCACACCTCGTTCCTCCGGAGGCGTGACCAACGTATGAAGCTCTCTAAGCTGCTCTCCGAGGAACTGGTCGTCGCCGATATGCCGGCCACGACTAAAAGGGAAGCAATCGCGTATCTGCTCGACCGCATCATCGAACGCTTCCCGCTCCTCGACCGCGACAAAATCCATGCCGCCATCGAGGAACGCGAACGCATCGAGAACACCGCCTACGGCCACGGCTTCGCGTTTCCCCACGCGCGCACCGACGAAGTCCAACGCATGTATATCGCCCTCGGTATCAGCAAACGCGGCCTGTCCGACAAGACTCCCGACGGCGTCGCGCTGCGCTGCGTCTGTCTCATGCTCACCCCCTCGAACATTTCGCAACTCTATTTGCAGACTCTCTCCGCCTTTGCCCGGCTCGCCCGCAATGGCGAACACCTGAAGAAGATGCTGGAAACTCAAACTCCGCTGGAGGTTATTGACGTCGTGTCGGAATCGGATGTGAAAGTTGACCGCGACCTGCTCGTCCGCGATATCATGGTCGAAAAAGTGCATTGCGTGAAACCGGATGTCACGCTCAAGGAAGTTGCCAACCTTTTCTACAAACATCGCATCGGCTCGATGCCGGTCGTCGACGAACAGCAGCGCGTCATCGGTATCGTCTCCAATCGTGACCTGATCCACGCCGCTCTGCCCGACTACAAGTCGCTGATTCAGAATCTCTCGATGGCCCCTAATCAGATGCCGTTTGACGATTTGCTCAAAGCGACTGAGAAGAAGACTGTCGGTCAGATCATGACCAAGGAGGTCGCGACCACCACCGAAGACACTCCCGTCGTCGAACTCGCTGCCCTGATGATCTTCAAGAATCTCCGCATGGTGCCGGTCGTCCGCGACGACAAACTCGTCGGCGTCGTCGTCATCTCCGATATCGTCTCCAAAATCATCCGGGGCTAGCGCAACTCGAACCCTGTAGGTCAGGATTCCCGCGATCCCGACTACTGGGTCTGCAATTATTACCTCTTCTGCGCACATCAATTTCCTTCTCACTCGCTTTAAGTTGCCGGAGCTCCGGCTCCTCGTGTTCCAAGCCGCAAGCTCTCGGGCGTTCCGAGCGGTCGGCAATTGGCCTATTGTTTGAAAAAGGAGTTGTTACTGGCAATCAATGGACTAAATTGTCAATATATAATGAGTGAAAACACCCGCATGAGTGACGACGAACACCTTGCTGAGACCCAGACGACGCCGTCATCCGAAAACTCCCCTCAGGGTGAATGCCTGCCGATCGACAGACTGGGCTCTTTTCGCATCGAGAGCGTGATCGGCTCAGGTGGCATGGGAACTGTCTGCCGCGCCTACGACGAAAACATGCGGCGCATCGTCGCGCTGAAAATTCTCAAGCCATCATGGGGCGCTGCCGCTTCAGCTCAGAGGCGATTCGCGCGCGAGGCCTGGATCGCCGGTCAATTAGAGCACCCCCATATCATCAGCGTCTACAGCCGCGGCGAAGAACGCGGATACCAGTACTTCGCGATGGAACTGGCGGAAGGAGCCGCCCTCGCCGCTGACATCGAACATCTGAAATCTGACACCAGGTCCGAGTACCGCGCCTCCGCATCAAAAAGTAACAGCTACATTCGACAAACGGTCGAGAGGTTCGTGACCATCGCCGAGGCTCTCGAATACGTCCACTCCAAGGGGTTCATTCATCGGGATATCAAGCCCCACAACATCCTCGTCTGCGGTGTTGAACGAACTTTCAAACTCACTGACTTCGGTATCGCGCACGCGGATGACATGACCCGGATGACTCAGGCCGGGGATTTTATCGGCACGATCAAGTACATGTCCCCCGAATTGTTGTCGGCCCATCGCGCTCGCGTGGATAAGCGAACCGACATCTACTCCCTCGGCGTGACCATGTACGAAGCGCTGACTCTCGCGCTGCCTTTCGACGGCGATTCTCAGGAGTCGTATGTCTCGCAGCTCCTCGCTGGACAGGCCGTGCCGGCGCGCAAACGGTGCCCGCAGATTCCGCGTGATCTGGAGACGGTGCTCATGACCGCAATGCACCAGGATCCTTCGCGCCGCTATCAATCCGCTCTCGATCTCGCAAACGATCTGCGCTCAGTCCTCGCCGGCAGGCCAATCGTTGCCAAACGCGAAGGCTTCGTTCGCCGCACGCTGAAGTTCTCGCGCCGCCATGCGCTGGGGATCTCTCTGATTGTCGCTCCGCTCCTCTTAATCAGTTCCATCGCCGGCCTGCTTCTGTCGAGGCAAAAGAGTACCTCGGATCACCAACAAATCGTCCAAACGCTCGAAACAAGTATCGCGACCGGCAAACCTGCCTGGGAGATAGCGCAGGATTGGCCGCGCCTCGCCCCCAAGCTGATTGAATTGATTCACGAAAATCCGCAGGATCCGGCAACGCATCTTTACTACCGGAGTCGCTGCCTGCTCGATAATAGTAATGTTGACATCGGCGAAGAACGGAGCCTCTTCAACCTGCGCATTACCGGCGCCCATATCATTCCCGCTGAACTCCAGCAGCGCGACCCTTTGCTGCTCTTGCGGGCGACAATCGTTCTCAGCGTCGACTCACTGCCTTCGAGTATCGGCTTGGTGTGCGAGTCGCAATACTATATGGGCGACGAATCCCTAGCCTTCATCGCCTGTATCGACCTTGACTCGCTGCTGGCCGGCATGTCCGGTTCTCATTCGCTGCTGGCCCGACTAACAACCGAGCACTTTCAAGATGCGAAATTCTATGAGGCCGCTCCCGGAAAACCGGAAGCAATCGAAAATGCCGGCTCTCCAACATCGATGGCATCTCTTGTACCGGCCTTTCCGGAAGCAACGGGAAGCGAGTTGCGCTTTGCTGCAGCTCCCACAACCATCGCCCTCGCTGATCTCGACCACCAACCCGCAACTCCGGTGTTTGCGGATACCGTCATCAAGGCTTTCAGCATCTTTGTCCACAAGGGAGACTAGAACCTCACTCAGCATTCGCCCCACCTTCATTCCCCCACAAGCAAAGGAGGCCAGGGGGTTGTATCGATTGTCCTCCGGCTCCCCACGGCCCCGTTACCGGAAGACTTCACCAAGCATCGACGTGTCATTGCGAGGAGCGACCGTGCTCTTTCCAATCGCTCCGTCCTCCACCGCGACGAAGCAATCTTCGCTTCATCGCCGCCCCGCCGGCGCGAATGAACTTCAATTCCCCTCTCCCCGCTGGGAGAGGGGCAGGGGTGAGGGCCTTCCAGCAGCGCCGTCAGGAATCCCCTCCTGACGGCACTTGCCCCGTGTTGCCCTTCGCTGCCCCCCCGCCTGTGCAGCCTCCCGAGGAACGAGCGATTGCGGTCGGGTTACTTCCCACCCCGATTTCACCTTGCTTCTTCCCGTGCTATCTACCATACTTGCCGGACGTTATGACTCAGTTTCTCCTCTGGGGCGGATTTATCGCCTTCGTCCTGCTGATGCTGATCATCGACCTCGGCATTTTCCATCGCCGTTCCCATGCCGTCAAGATGAAAGAAGCCCTCATCTGGTGCGCCGTCTGGATTTCGCTCGCGCTTTTCTTTTGCGCAGGCGTCTTCATCTTCAAAAGCCATCACAAGGGACTCGAGTTTCTTACCGGCTATTTAATCGAGTTGTCGCTCAGTCTCGACAACCTGTTCGTCTTCCTACTGATCTTTTCATACTTCAAGGTCTCGCCCACCTTGCAGCATCGCGTGCTCTACTGGGGCATTCTTGGCGCCCTCATCATGCGTGCCATCATGATCGCCGGCGGCATTGCCCTGATCTCCAAATTCCACTGGATCATCTACGTCTTCGGCGCCTTCCTGGTCTTCACCGGCATCAAGATGCTTTTCTCCAGCGACCAGCACGTCGAGCCGGAGAAGAATCCGATCATCAAGCTGGCGCGGAAGATCTTTCCGGTGACACCCAACTATGTGGAAGGAAAGTTCTTCACCCGCATCAATCACCGTCTATTTGCCACGCCGATGTTTCTCGTGCTCCTGATGATCGAATCGACCGACCTCGTCTTCGCCGTCGACTCGATCCCGGCGATTCTCGCCATCACCCAGGACACCTTCATCGTCTATACGTCCAACGTCTTCGCCATCCTCGGTCTGCGCTCGTTCTACTTCGCGCTCTCCGGGATGTTCTACAAATTCCGCTACCTCAAAGTCGGACTCTCGATCGTGCTCGCCTATGTCGGCGTCAAGATGCTGATCGCCGACTGGTACAAAATCCCGACCGTCATCTCCCTCGGCGTCATCGTCGTCACCATCGGCAGCTCAATCCTCGTCTCCTTCCTGATCCCGGAACAGCCGGAAGGCACAGGCGATAGGGCGATCAACGCTGATTCAGAGCAGACCACTTCTGCCGCCTCCAATGATCAACTACCGTAGCAGCTCGCCTACTCGCCCAAATCCAGGCAAACTCCTCCGCTCATTCAATGTGAAAAGTGGGTTGGAAAGCCCCTCGAATCTCGCCCAGCGCTCTGCCGCTGCG
>JADYYF010000139.1 GCA_020853795.1 Candidatus Zixiibacteriota bacterium | reverse complement strand
TTCTGCTTCAAAGCAAACTCCGTCGGCAGGACCCTCTCAACCTTCGCCGATGAGATCGTGGTCGCCATCTCCCGAGCATCCGAATCCACGACGATCGCGCTCGTCAACACCAACTCCCCATCACCCTCATAGCTGATCGTCAGCAAATCATGCGTCCCCGCCGGCAATGTCGTCTTACCCGTCAGATCGATCAACCCCACGCGATATTCCCCGTCAACCCACCCGGAGAACACCTGGAACCGTGGATCGGAGCATTGCACCTCAACGTCACTGACCTCGTTTGTAGCTACAAAGTGCAATTGCACTGCCTGCATTTCTGCGGACGCATCGAGCGTGACCATCGCGCAGCCCAGAAAGTCGATTGCCCGAACATTTGCACCGCAGAATGTGATTCGCTTGCTCCACTGCATTCCATCGCAAGACAAATCAGCGCTGGGAGCCGGGCCTCCGCTGAAGATGTAATTGATGAGAAAGACGCAGTCGGTTATGTTAGTAGAACAGTCTGAATTCGCGTCACCAGCGACAGTGGATACCGGCGCTGGGCCTCCAGCAAAGATGTAGTAGATCAGAAAGACAGCGTCTGAGACTGAGATAGTCCCTGAGCCATCTGCGTCACCGCGTACCTCAAAGGGAAGCGAACCCCAGTCAAAATCGCCAATCAATTGCGAACCACCATAGTTGGTCAATTGTGTGCGGCCGGTGCCGTCTAAGTTCATCGCCCAGATCTGATTTGAGCCGCTCTGATCACTAAGAACCGCAAGCTGGGCAGCATCCAGAGAGAATCGTGCGAGGAAGTCATGTACCTCCGCAGTTGGAGTAAGGTTCACAGGGAATGTACCGTTTGGACGCACTACGTAGATATTGTCAATCTCCGACGTTTGAGTCCGAGCCACAACCAGATTCTTACAGCCCCAGTCGTGAGGGGCGTCTAAACCGGAGTCTCCACTGTTGTCAAGAACCAGTCG
Organism: Candidatus Zixiibacteriota bacterium; assembly: GCA_020853795.1. Taxonomy (NCBI): domain Bacteria; kingdom Pseudomonadati; phylum Candidatus Zixiibacteriota; species Candidatus Zixiibacteriota bacterium. Next base: position 3,908 of record JADYYF010000139.1, on the reverse strand, counting down.
TTCATGAGTGAAGCCCGGGTAATTGGCACAATAGACCTTTCGATTAGCACTATAACCGGGAAGGTTCTTGCCGTAGACGATCTCAGAACGATCTGGAGAGAGTGCCGCTTCTGCGTAATCATATCCATCTATGGGCGAGATCACTTCCATGCCGCTGCCAACAACGTCTATTCGGGCGATACGCCAATCGGAGGTCAGGTACAGAAGACTCGATTCGCTTTCCCAGTCCAGTACGCCCCGGCATCCGCCGGTCGTCACACGCTGAATCTCGTATCCATCCGACGACACGACATAAACATCGAACGTCCCGTCACGATCTGCGCCGAATGCAATCTCGTGGCCACTCGGGCTGATCCTGATTCCGGCCGGCCTGTTGGCGCCAATATTCATTATTCTGGTTTTTGAACTACCGTCCGGCATCATCTTCCATAATGCCCATCCACCGTCTGACCCTAAGGCATAGACGATAGCCGCCGGGAGGTCTGGTTCTGTGCAAAGAGAGTTTGCGTTCAGAAAGACTGAGAGTGTCCCTGAACCAGGTTGAGTTGACGCAGCCATCAGGTCCTTTCGTCCGTTTTCATCGAGATCAGCGATGCAAACGGCATGCGGGAACGGCTCCGTCATGCAGGTTTCGTGAACTTGGAACTGTCCAGTTCCCAGGTTCTCTATGATGCTTATGGTGCTTGACCAGTGGTCTGCTGTGACGATATCCGGTAGTCCATTTCCATCCAAATCTGCACACAGTGCACGATATGGCCGGGATTGAGGCGCAGCATAGGAAGGATCGGCAAACGTGCCGTCACCATTTCCAATAGCGATTGCTACTGATCCTTCCTCGCTCAGGGCGACGCACAAGTCCTCGTGACCGTCACTATTGAAATCTGAGAATTCCACATCGGATGGATTGCTGCCTAGAGTGCCGACCGCGACCGTCGCACCCACAGCGTCGAAGTTCCCCAGCCCATCATTGTATCGCATCTGGACGCAACCGGATCCTTTGTACGCAACTGCGAGGTCGAGATCTCCATCGTGATCGATATCGTTCAGCGCGACTGCAAAGGGACCACTGGGTGCCGCGGTTGGGTAAACTGCGCTGCGCACCAATCCACCGCTGCCGTCGTTACTGAAGACTACTACACTACCGTCAAGGTATCCTCCGGCGTACGAGCCAGCGCATGCTACAACAAGATCTTGGTCGCCGTCGGCGTCGATATCTGCAACAACGGGGTCAATTGGTCCGATTCCGCTCGGCAGGTTTGCCGCAAGCTGAAAACTACCGCCGCCATTCCCGAAGAGCACGGAAACGGTGTCACAAACTGTACCGTGAGCCTTAACGACATCGGGAATGCCGTCACCACTCAGATCGCCAGAGACCAAGTGCCCCGCATTCATGTATTCACCTCCAACTCCAACCCATGAGATCACCGGTAGGATGGCAAAGCTGCCGTTGCCATCCCCAAGATAGACTGCGATGCTGTCGAAGCCGCTTGAGCCGACAATTACGTCGAAATGCCCGTCTGTATTGGCATCCGTTGCCGCGAGCGTCGTTGCGTACGGGGCGCACGGTCGGTTCGCGGCGGCGCCAAACCACAGCTGCGCTTTCGCCGAGACGCCGATCATCAAAACACTCAGCGTCACGGCTACTACCATGATTACTCGGCCCCGAAACCGCTTGTCTCCCAATTGAAGCTTGTCAAACTTCTCTGCTTGATTCTTTTCCATCATTCCACCTCTCTCTTACGGACATCTTCTGCTGCCAATTGAAATTACCGCCTCAACGTCGTCAATTGTGGCCACGTTTGATTTACTAAATGAGTAGATGCCGTGCTGTTGATTTGTAGGAATTTTCTCGCGATTAGATTTGATAGCCTGGCCGCCATGCCAGATCAACGTCTGGAAGGCACGATCAAGCTCTGTGCTTGTCGGGCTCTAAGGCTCGGTGCCGCCATAGAAACTCAGCCCCGCGGATGCTTGATGAACCAGAGTTTTGCCAAAGTACACCTGAACTTCACGAGTCAGTTGGGAGGCCAGCGAATCAGCGGATGCGTATGGCTCCGCACCAATCCCGAGCAGTGTCGCATTCAAGAGGTCAAAATCGTGATCTGAGAATTCGGCTCGAATTGGAATGAAGTTTGAATCTAACAAATAGATAATGCCGGGTAAGGCTTCCGGCCGCTCCGAATAGCTGAGGGTCACTGCGCACGCGGTCAGTCCATCACCCTCCTTGACGCCGACCCGATATCGCGCCTGCGATAAGCTATCAACCTGAATATTGACAACCCAGTTTTTGACACCTTTCCTGCTCGTCAGTCGCGTACCGGGAAAACTCACGTAACGTAGTTGTTGTCCGCGTTCCAACCCTGATTTGATGAAGAGTTCATTGTCCCACGGCGGTGAGACGCCCCCCACATGCGTGATATCGATGACAACAACCACGGCTCTTTGCATTCGGTTGTTGGTTCCGCCTCGTATAAACTCCAGCTGACCATCGCCATTAATGTCAAGTTGAAGCTCTGCTCCGGAGAACTGGCCGGTGTGTATATACGGTCCCCCGATGACTTCGCCCCTGGTGTTGAACAGCAGCAGTTGGCAACGGAATGGGTTCGATGCCACCGACATAGTCAGGAAGCAGAGCCCTGAATTCAAAGACAAGAACGGGTAGAACCCCAGCGGGCTGTAGCTGCAGTTGGCTGCAACGTTGTCATCAGCTACATCACCCGGATAACTCGTCAACCGAAAAAGGTCCTTCGACCACATTCGCGTCCCGTCCGATTCATAAAAATCGAGACTCCTCAGGGAGTTGCTCTTCGATGTAGCCATGAACACCAATTCGTCATCACCGTCGTCGTCCGGATCACATGGATAGCAGGATTCAACGCCGCTCTGGTTGTCAGATCGCAGGACGCCCCCAGCCAGTGCGTCGGAGTACACGCGCGATACGAACAGCACATTCCCATTCGTGTTCAACGCCTTGAACTGAGCACCGCTGATCTTGACTTCAGCAATTCGCGTATCAAACCACGGCCAGAAGTTCTTCGGGGAAATGACCGCCAGCAGCAAATACCCCACTACCCCCAACATCGCCACCTGCACCGCCGTCGTCCGGCTGTACTTCGCCGCCCGCCGCGCCACATATTCGCCGATGCATACCTTCTGCGACCGCACCACGTTGTGATCGTTCAGACAATCGGCTAAATGGCGCACCGGAATCAAGGTCAGATTCCTGCGCGGATACGCCGACTCCAACTGCTCCAGCGCCGCCCGCGCTGCCGGGTAGTTCGCCTGCGGCAACACCAGAAACCGCACCGGCGAATGAAACACGCGCTTCACCTTCGCCCCGATACTCTCATCGCTCACCGACAGAATCTCCCCCTCCGGCGACACCGCACCCGTGTATGCCACCTCCGCCGACAGGAAACGATCCTGCCGTTCCACCTCAAGCTGCAACAGTTGCGTATACGTCAGCAACGCAATCGCCAGCCCGATTGAATCGCCGGTGAACGTCTCCCCCGAATCCTCGACCGTGAAATGCGCGTTGACGTGCGACTTGGCGCGGCCGCTATAGCCCGACTCCGCCAGATATCCCCGTACCGCCGCCAGCGCCGCATACGCCGAGCCGACAAACGGGTCCTGCGGCGTGCGAATCTGGTTGTCGAACGTGACCTGGTCGCCCGGCGCCGCCTTGGACGCCGGTTCAATTTGCGCCCGCAATATCCGCATCCGCCCGTCGGAATTGTCGTCGCTCGCCCCTTTCGCGACGAACACGCACACGGCGCGATCATGATGCACCGCCTCGCGCCGCGCTTGCCAATCCTCCAGAATCGGCTGGAGGTGACGCTTGAGATCTGTTTCCGGGAGTGCGTTGTATGCTTGCTCGAACCGTTCAAACTCGTCCCGGAGTCTGCCCC
>JADYYF010000138.1 GCA_020853795.1 Candidatus Zixiibacteriota bacterium | reverse complement strand
GCCGGGCAGTACTGGACGACGATCTTGAACGCCGACGGATCGAGCGGAAATTACGCTTACTACAGCTTCACCACGCGCGACGTCGTCACACTCTCCGATGCGCAAGCGAAGGCCTCTTCAAATTGGCACATCGCTTTCAAGAAAAGCTATATCAAGACCAATGGAGGCTTCTCCGGCCCCGGCGATGTGAAGGCCGTTGATCTCACTGCGGCCGGCGTGATCGGCGACAATCAGTTTGCGGAAGCGAATGCCGTCAAGCTCGCAACAATCAAGTCGGACGACTGGATGGCCGATGATTACGACTTCGCGCTCGACAGCCTGTGGAACTACAATATGGACAACCACCAGTTGACGCCCAAGCGGTATGTTTATGTGCTTTCTGATGCTGCCGGGAACTACGTCAAATTCCAACTTCTCGATGTGCTCGCGGGCCAGGCACCGCCCAAGCAGGGGAAGATGGTACTGAAGTACACTTATCAGCCGATCGCGGCCTCGCTTGATCTCTCCGGGGCCTTTGATGTCGATACGGTCGATCAGGAGAATGGCTTCTACTTCGATTTCTCCACCGGCCAGGTGGTTACTCCCGCCGATCCGGCGAATTCGACTGATTGGGACATTCGGATCTTTGCTTACGATGTCTACCTCAACGGCTCGATTTTCGGAATCGGTCAAGCCGCGGCGTTTCCGATCTACGACGGCCTTCAGGATCGCTCCGACTTTGATGCCGTGAATAACGTCAATCAGTTTGGTCCCCCGCGTTGGGTTAGTGACGAAATGCAGTCCGCTTTCACCGTCAACGATTGGTACAACTACAATTTCAGCACCCATCAGTTGACCTCAAAACGGCATACGTATGTGGTCCAATCCGCCGGCAAGAACTACAAGGTCGAGATCGTCAGCTATTACGATCCCGATACGCAGGCCAGCGGAACTTACACGATCAACTGGGCGGAGATTTAGCGGCCGTTTCTGCGGCTGAGGTTAGTCTGAGGTCCGGGCGTCAGCATCACTCGACCGCCCGGATTTCTTTTGGGTTTCCGTCGCCAGTGTACCCGCTTCACCATAAAGTTCGCACGCACACTCCGGACATAGGCTGTGGCTGAAGGTCGCCTCGGAATGGCCGGCGACATACGATTCGATCGTCACCCACTGGTCACCTGCGCGGATCTTCTTGCATTGCGAACACACCGCCAGCATCCCTTCCAGCGTGCGAATCTGGCCCAGCGCCCAGCGGTTGATCGACAACACGACCAGGGCCAGAACGATGATCACGATCGATTCGAAAATGCTCTCGAGATAGTTGACCGGGGTTGCCGGAGCGTCCAGCAGGCGGTGCGGCAGATCAATGACTTCATCGAGCCAGACCGTCGCCAGAATCAGCCCAAACCCGGTTAGTAAGCCGGTGCGCAACGCCCGATGTAATCGCCTTTGCTTCATTTTCTCGGTGCCCTGATGTTAATATGGATCGGCCACTCCCCCTATTCCATTAGCGATCCGTATACTCGATTTAGCCAGATAATCGTTTCCCCGTGAAACTGGCTTGACGTCCGGGCGTACAATCAACGATACTGTCCGGCATCATTTGTGATTATGGAGTTGATGATGACCCCGCGGGGAATCCTTTGGTTCGTGGTGACTGCCGTGCTGCTGCTGGCCGCATCGCCGGCGGCGCTGCCGGCTGTTGACTCACTGGGTGTCGTGGCCACCGACTCGATCGCCTGGCACGACTATACCAGCGGCATGGCGCTGGCCGCCAGGGTCGACCAGCCGGTGTTGCTCTTCTTCTACCGCGATACCTGCCCCTATTGCCGCAAGCTGAAAGCCGGCGCGCTGACCGACACCAGCTTGATTCACTACATCAACGCCAACTTCATCCCGATCCGCGTCAACACCGAATCGCAACTGGCGGTGATCAGTAACGCCCAGCCGATGACCGAGGCACAACTGGCGGCCAAGGTCTGGCGCTCGACTGCAGTACCGGCGATCTGGCTGCTGGAGTCGGACGGCTGCCGTATCAAGAAGCTAGTCGGGCTGAAAGCGTGCTCGAATATGTTGGCGTCACTTCAACAAGTTCACGCCAAGGCTTACGGCGAATGCCCTAATGCCCCGCTGGTGCCGCCGAAGGTGCCGCCGCCCGCGGCAGTTGACTCCACCGCCAGGAAGAACTGAGTCACGCCCTCGCCTGCGTCGGCGCTGCGGAAGTTGCTTCCACACCGCCGATGGACTAAATTCGCTCCGTGTCCAATGCCATCGTCATCATCGGCGGTTTTTCAACCTCGCCGCGTCACTACACGCGCATGGCCGATCGCCTGCGGGAGATTTCAACGCTTCCGGTCTCGGTTGTTCCGATCATGGCCGGGGATTGGCCCGGCGTAATCGGGCAACGCGGTTGGACGGCACTGTTAGGGAAACTCGATGCCACTCTGACCGCCGCGGTCGCAACCGGTGCTTCCGAGATCATCGTCGTCGCTCACAGTCTTGGCGGGATCGTTACTCGCCTCTATCTTGCGCCCGGCTTGCCGCTCAAATTCACCGCCTCTTGCGCCGACCGGATCAAGATTGTCGTTACGCTCGGCTCACCGCACCAGCGCGGGTTGGTCAGCCGTCTCAATTCGTGGAATCATCTCGATCGCTGCCTCGTGGAACACGCGCCTTCAATTCCGATTATCTCGGTCGTTGGCAGAGTCGATTACCCCCGCCGACCGCGAAGTTTGGCCGCTTATGCCGCCCGCCTGCGTTATCGTATCCACGGTGCGCAACGCGGCGAACTGGGCGACGGCATCATCCCGGTCAAGTCGGCGATCTTCGATCCGGCGCACGCGCTGATCCTCGACGGGGTCAAGCATGATTCCGTCTTCGGCCGCCCCTGGTATGGTGATCCTGAGATTGTTGATCGCTGGTGGGCGGCGGTGGGGGAGTAGGGGAACGCCCCACCCTCCGCGGGCGCTGCGGGTGGGCTACCGTGTGGTGGCGGTTGCAATGCAATCGCAAACTAGCGATCTGATCGTCGTAGGTCAAATCCCGCCAGGTTGTAGTCCCCGCGCGGAAGGCAATGGTTCGCTCGCAGATGAAGAGAATCTGTCTTGGCTTCTGGAGGGATTTGACGCGCTGAATGATGCACATGTCAAATCCCTTCGTCTTGAGTACTCAGACAACACGCCATTAAGGAGAGCCGTACTCAACGACATTTCGAATCGCCACGAGCCGGGATTTGACCTGCGGCACCTTGCGAAAGGTACCCTCAAAACAACGAGGCCAGGAAATTCCTCCCTGGCCTCGTCAACCCCAAGACCTCGAATTAGACAATTCGATCCGAGAAACCCGACTCCATCACACGACTCCGACACTCTCCCGTCGGGTTTCTCGATCTACACTTTGATCGGCACGTACGTCAGCGCCTTGGTCGGGCAAAAATGCGCGCAGGCCGGATCGCCGCCGCACAAATCGCACTTGATCACCTGTTGATGCTGGGCGTCAAAGAGCGAACATCCGAACGGACAGGCCGCCACGCACGCCATGCAGCGCACGCAGACTTCCTTGTTGATCTCGTAGGCGCCGGCCTCCGGATTCAATTGAATCGCATCCACCAGGCACGACTTGACGCACGCCGGGTCCTCGCACTGCAGGCACACCACCGGCACCCACATCTCCTTGTGCCCGGCATCGAGCGGATAGATCCGGCTGCGTCCCGGTTTGCCGTTCTGCGCGTGCGTAAACGAGCAGGCCAGTTCGCAGGTGCGGCAGCCGATGCACAGATGCGGAATCACCTGATACTGCATCTTCATGACGCCGCCTCCCGGTTCCACTGCACGATCTTGCCCAGGTTGAGCGCCGTCTCCTTGCGGTGCGACTCATCGTTCAGTTTGAAGTAGTCCGCCTCGATGTTGCGATGCTTGATCAGGTACTCGGCGAACTCGCGGGTAATCGTCGGCGCACCGGTCTTGCCGTCGCGCAACAACTCGAACGTCTTCTTCCAGATCGTCCTCTTGAAACCGGCATCTTCGTACTTGATGTAGTTCGTCGGGCAATTGAGCGCGCAGGCGAGACAACCGACGCAGTCGGGCGGCGCTTCATGCAGCGGTGGCGCGATTTCCCGCCCATGACCGCGATTGACCGCCGAGATCGCCGCGAAGCCCATGCGGTCGCAAATGCGCACGCAGAGGCCGCAGAGAATGCAGTCGTTCGGATCCGGCACCGTCTGGTAGCTGGTCTGGGTGACGCCGTACTCGGCCGCCATGTCCTGGATCAGCTTCGTCTGCGGATGCCGCGCCAGGTATAGATCCAGCAGCGTCCTGCGCAGTTCGATCACTTCCGGCGCGTGCGTCTGCACGATCAATCCTGCCGCGACCGGGTAGAGGCACGACACGACGTAATCCTTCCAGCCCTTCCACTCGGCCTTGGTGATTTCGACCGTGCACAGCCGGCAGCCGCCGTACGGCTCGACCGATTCGTGATGACACAGCGCCGGCACGTCGATCTTCTCGCGCCGCAGCACACCGAGCAGGTATTCACCCGCCGTCGCCCGCACCGGTTTTCCGTTGATGGTAATCATGACCGTGCTCATCTATGCCACCTCGATTGCATCATAACGACATACCGCCTCGCAGGCCCCGCACTTGGTGCAGCGCTCCTGGTGAATGTAATGCGGCTCTTTTTTCTTGCCGGTGATCGCGTTGTAAGCGCACGCCGTGATGCAGGCCAGACAGCCGGTGCATTTCTCGGCAATCACCGTATAGGTAATCAGCGCGCGGCACACTCCGGCCGGGCACTTGTGATCCTGGATATGCGCGACGTATTCATCGCGGAAGTATTTCAGCGTCGACAGCACGGGGTTCGGACCCGATTTGCCCAGCCCGCACAACGATCCGCGCACGACGACCTCCGACAGCTTCTCGATCTTGTCGAGATCGTCCAGCGTGGCCTTCCCTTCGCACACCTTGATCGTCAACTCGTGCAACTGGTACAATCCCTCACGACATGGCACGCACTTGCCGCACGATTCGGACACGAGGAAATTGAGGAAGTAGCGCGCGAAATCGACCATGCAGGTCTTGTTGTCCATCACGATCATGCCGCCCGAGCCCATCATCGAACCCGCCGCGGTGAGCGAATCGAAATCGACGGGCAGATCAAGCTGATCCGCCGGCAGGCAGCCGCCGGAGGGACCGCCGGTCTGCACCGCTTTGAACGGCCGGTCTTCAAGAATTCCGCCGCCGATATCGTAAATGATCTCGCGCAGGGTCGTTCCCATCGCGACCTCGATCAGGCCGGTGTTGCGTACCTTGCCGACCAGCGAAAAGGCCTTGGTGCCGGAGTTGTTCTTGCAGCCGATCGCCGTAAACCACTCGGCGCCGTTGTTAATGATCACCGGCACATTGACGAAGGTTTCGACGTTGTTGAGCACCGTCGGCTGGTCGTGCAGACCCTTCACGACCGAACGAATATACTTGGCACGCGGCTCGCCGACCTCGCCCGCCACCGAACGCATCAATGCCGAGGACTCGCCGCAGACGAAGGCGCCGGCGCCCCGAGCGATCTTGATTGTGAAGGTGAAATCGGTGCCGAGGATTTTCTCGCCGAGCAGCCCGTAGGCCAGACAGTCGTCGATCGCCTTCTGCAGGTGAATCACCGCCAGCGGATACTCCTCGCGGACATAGATATAACCCTGTTTGGCGCCGACGGCGTAGGCGCAGATCATCATCCCTTCGAGTACGCTGTGCGGATCGCCTTCCATAATCGAGCGGTCCATGAACGCGCCGGGATCGCCCTCATCACCGTTGCAGATGACGTAGCGCACGTCTGACTCAACCGCCTTGCAGGTCTTCCATTTGCGGCCGGCCGGAAATCCGCCGCCGCCGCGGCCGCGCAGGTTGGCCTTGTCGACTTCCTGAATCACTTCATCCGGCGTCATTTTGGTGAGCGCCTTGGCAAGCGCCTTGTAGCCGCCGG
>JADYYF010000137.1 GCA_020853795.1 Candidatus Zixiibacteriota bacterium | reverse complement strand
TCCGTCGGCACGACGATCGACACCGCATCCACCAGCTCCAGCAACTGCTCGATCGACGTGCACGCCGTGCAGTGATTGGCTTCGGCCGTCGCCTTGGTCTTGTCGGGGATGATGTCAAAAACGCCCGCAAGCGCGGCATCGGGGATCGCTGCAATCTTCTCCGCGTGGAAGCGCCCTAAATGACCGCAGCCGACAACCCCGTAGCTGAGCTTGGCGGTCATACCAGCCTACTTGCAGATGCCGCGTTCGGACGAGGCGATGAAATCAAGCACATGCTGCACCTCCGCGGTCAATTCAACCTCCGCCCGGACGCGCTCGACCGCCTGCGTGGTATTAAGCTTTGAACGAAATAGAATGCGGAAGGCGTGTTCGAGAGCCGCGATCGCTTCCGCTGAAAATTCGCGGCGTTTGAGTCCGACGTGGTTGACGCCGATCACTTTTCCGCCATAGAGCGAATACGGGCAGATATCCTGCGGGACGCGGAATCCGCCCCCCACCATCGCGTGCCGCCCGATCCGTACGAACTGATGCACCGGTACCATGCCGCCGATAATCGCCCATTCCTCGATTTCGACGTGCCCGGCCAAATTCACGGAATTCGACATGATCACGTGATCGCCGAGAATACAGTCGTGCGCCACGTGCGAATACGCCATCAGCAGGCAGTGCGCGCCAACCGTGGTCTGGCCCCGGTGCAGCGTGCCGCGATTGAGCGTGGCATATTCGCGGATCACCGTGTGGTCGCCGATGACCAGCAAAGTCTTCTCACCGCCGAATTTCAAATCCTGGGGAACGGTGCCCACGACGGCGCCATGGTGAATATGCACCTCCTTGCCGATTCGCGCTCCGGCGGCGATCAGCGCGTGTGAGCCGACCGAACTGCCGTCGCCGATGACCACGTCATCTTCGACGACCGCGTATGGTCCGACCGTCACCCCCGCGCCCAGTTCGGCGCGCGACGAGACAATCGCGCTCTCGTGAATTCGGCTGTTGCTCATCGGTCAACTACGGCCGCCATCATCTCGGCTTCACACACCAAGGTTTCACCCACGTACGCCTGCCCCGTCATCTTGCAGGTGGACCGCCGGAACGATACCATCTTCAGCTCGAAACGTAATTGGTCCCCCGGCAACACCGGCTTGCGAAAGCGTACGCCGTCGATGCCCATGAAGTATACTATTTTCTTATCCGCATCTTCAACCGTATTCAACAGCAGAAACCCGCCGGCCTGCGCCATCGCCTCGACAATCAGCACGCCCGGCATGATCGGATGCCCCGGGAAGTGGCCGTTGAAGAACGGCTCGTTGATCGTCACGTTCTTGATCGCCGTGACCGACTGTTCCGGCACGATGTCGAGGATGCGGTCGATCAGCAGGAACGGGTAGCGGTGCGGCATAATCTTCATGATCGCATTGATGTCAAGCACGTAGTCGCCCGCCGCCCGGCCGGAAAACTTCTGCCGCAGTTGCTTCTTCTGGAACATCGACCGCAGTTTGCGCGCCAGCGCCACGTTGGCCGCGTGGCCCGAACGCGCCGCCAGCACGTGTCCCTTGATCGGCGCGCCGATCAGGAACAGATCCCCGATCAGATCCACCGCCTTGTGCCGCACCGGCTCGTTGTAAAAGCGCAGTTGCTTATCGTTGAGGATCCCGGTCTGGCCGATCCGCACGTCGATCTCCAGCCCGAACAGCCGCTTCAGCCGGTCAACCTCGGCCTGGTCAATGTCGTGATCGCAAATCACGATCGCCGTGTCCAGCCCGCCGCCGCGGATAATCCCCTTCTCCTTCAACATCTCCACTTCCGACAGAAAGCAGAACGTCCGCGCCGGAGCGAACTCGTTGACGAATTCCTCTTCCAGGCTCACCAGCGATGTGTACTGCGTGCCCAGCGCCGGATTGCGATAGTCCACCAGGAAGGTGATGCGAAATTGATCGGACGGCACCACGACAATGTCGACGCCGCGGTCTTTCTCGGAATAACTGACGTGGGTGTCGATCTCGAAGTAATTCTTCGGCTGGCCCTGCGCAACGATCCCGCCCTGCTGCAGGATTTCCACAAACGGCAGCGCCGAACCGTCGAAGACCGGCGGTTCGATATTGTCCAGCTCGATAATCAGGTTGTCAATCTGGAGACCCGCCACCGCCGCGAGCACGTGCTCAACCGTATGCACCCGCGCCTCACCGCGCTGCAAGACGGTGCCGCGCTCCAACCCGACGACGTGATCAATGTCGGCCGGAACCTCCGGCTGGCCGGGAAGATCGACGCGGACAAAGCGCACGCCGCTGCCGACCTCCGCCGGTCGAAACGTGATCGTGGCCTGACATCCGGTGTGAAGCCCGACTCCCGAGCCGCTGGCGCTCTGGCGAATCGTCTGCTGTTCGACAATCATTCGCTGCTCTCCTCCGCTACTGCCGTAATAGTCGCGCAAAGTAGCACAGTCGGCGGCGATTTTCAACTGAAATATAGGTCGGTTCTGACCAGATTTGGCGGGGCTATTCGCAGATCAGGTACGGACGCAGCTTCTCCAGGTTCTTCTTGCCGATGCCGTTGACCGCCACCAGTTGGTCGACGGAGGCAAACGGTCCATGCTGGGTGCGATACTCGACGATGCGGCGGCTTAGCGTCGCGCCGACCAGCGGCAGCAGTTGCAGACTCTCCGCCGGCGCGGTATTGAGGTTTAGCCGCAGCGGCCGCGTCGGCAGCGCCACGGTCTGCGGCTTGTGCTCCGGCATGCTCGGCGCCGTCTCGGTCACCTTGGCTGGCTCGGTCTCCAGCGCCTCGAAAATCAACCGCGGCGGCAGGCTCTGCCGCGAGTGGTCGTAAATCACCAGCCCGCCTCCGATCAGCGTGATGGCCAGCAACACGCACAGCGCGATCGTCTCGCCGCGCGTAAAGGCAAACACCTCTTTGATCGACCCGAGCATTTAGAATCGGATCTCCACCCAGAACTGCAGCTCGCGCACGTGGCGGTTGCCGGCCCGGGCATCGTTGGTGTCGGTCCAGCGCGCCGTCAAACCGCCCTTGATATTGGTCGAGAAATTGTAGCTCGCCGACGGCTGGATCGTCAACTCGCTGCGGTCGGACGTTGTCTTGTCCGCATTCGTGTAGTTCGGACTCTGATTCTCCGTCCGGGTGTTGCGTTTGCTGACGTCAAGATCTAGCGTCAACGTCGACTGAATTTTCATCCGCCCGAACAGCGGCAACCACAGATTCGAACCGCCGCGGAAGGAGTAGGACGTGCGCACCGACACCCCGGACGAGAAGTCGCGCGTGTCGGTCGATAACCCGCCGTCCTGCGTCGCACCGTCGCGGAACTGCAGCTTCTTCGCCTTGCTCGTCGTGTAGCTCACCGTCGAACGCAAGCCCTGCGCGAACTTCCACTCAATTCCCGCCGACAGCAGCGGCGACCAGTCGTCGGCAATCGTCTGGTTCCGCTTGAAACCGGTCGCGACGTTCTCCGACAAGTTGTCCTTGCGCGAGAACTTCGAATCGAGCGTGAACGAGCGCGCGAACAGCTTCGGGAACAGGAGGAAGTCCAGCTTGCCGAAGCGGAAGGTCAGGTCGGGCCAAACCGTGCCTTTGTCGCGCGTCTGGCGGCCCGTCCCGTCCGCGATCGAATACGACCAGCCCACGCCGACCGCCATCCCCAGCGGCAGCCGCACCCCGGAACGCGCCGTGTACCCGCGCGTACGCGTGTAGGCATCCAACTGCCCCGTGCCGATCGTACCACTGCGCCGCTCGGCGTCCGGATCGCTGGAAAAGCCGAAGCGATATTTCCAACTCGGCCGCTCGACAAAACCGTCCAGCGAAATCCGCTCGTCCCACTTGAACGTCGTCGCCACCGGATCGATCTGGTCGGTAAATAACCGCACGAATCGTAAGGGGTACATGTATACCGGCGTGCCCGGCACCTTCGGCTGCGACACCACCGGCGGCTTACCCTTCGTCGTATCGGCCGCGGCGCCGCGACGCAACGAATCCAATCCGCTCGGCTTCGGCTTGGGCGGCGTCACTCGTCCCCGCTGCGGCGCGCCGCCGGTGTTCTGCCCCAGCAGCTTCTGCAAGTTGAGCGTCGCGCCGGCGCTGAAGGAGCGCGAATTGTTGATCCGTCGCAGATCCGAAATGGTGTTCGTCGAACTCGTCTGGTCGAAGTTCTCATCGTGCGACGACGTGAACCCCAGTTTGGTGCCGGTGATAAACGGCAGCACGTTCGGCGAGTAGTTGATCGTCACCGCCTCGGAGTAACGGCGCTCCTGACCCAGGATAATGTCCTTCGGATTGAACGAAAACTTGACGTAATCCGGATTGCTGATGTCGCGGTCGGTGGAGAAGCGATAGCCGACTTCGACGCCGGTGATCGGGTTGGCGCCGGTGTCGAAATTACCGCGCAGCGTCCGCGTGTAGCGATTGGTCTGCACGCCGAAGCTGTTGGTGCGGTTCTCCGTCCGGCGGTTGACTTCGCCGTCAAAAGCGAGCCGGTTCGGCAGCGGATTGAATTGCGTCGCCACCACGCGCCCCGGCACCAGGGGAAATCCCCGCAGCCACGAGAAGATTCCGATCCCACCCTTGATCCCGATCCCGGTGCTGTAACGTCCTTTCGCCGTGTAGCCCTCGTTGTCGCTCACCGGTACCGTCGGTGTCCGCGAGGTCAGCTTGGTGTACGACAAACTCCCCTGGAACTTGTTCAGCAGCACCGTATACAGCGGGTTCCCGGTGCGCTTGTTCCAGCGTTCGCTGATCGAGAAGCCGTAGTTCGTATTCACGCTCTTCTCGCTCTCCAGCCGATCCGTCGGCACGAGAATATCGGAACCGGTGATCAGTCGCGGCGACAGCTCGGTGCGCGACCAGTTGAAGCTGAACGGAATCTGCACATTTTCCGCCGGCGGGAAGAACTTGTCGACGTTGAAGCTGAAGGAGTAGCCGTAGGCCACGTTCTGACTGCCCGATCCCAGATCGCGCCGGTCGGCCTGGGTCAGGGTGCGGAAGAACTCGTCCGTCTTGGTATAGTTGACGGCCACCGACGCCACGTCGCCGAACGACATCGACCCCGACAGGTAGGCCGCAATCCCCTGGTCGCGCCGCACCTCGGTCGCCCGCAATTCGTCGATCCAGACGTTGCCGGTCAGGCGCTCCGGCGCCGCCAGCGAGTCCGTGCTGGTGATGCCGAGCGCGTAATACTTGATCCGCGTGATCGACGGGTTGCCGAAAATGCGATACTTGCCCTCGGAGTACTCGTTGGTGTCGGGAAATTCCTGCTTCAGATCAAGCAGCTTCAGTTTGACCTGCGTGATCTCGTCGAAGGGAATATTGACGGCCGCATCCCGGTCCCAACCCTCCTTGACCACCGTCTTGTATTCGTAATAATTGCGCTCGTCCGGGCCGAAACGGAAGAAGAAGAGCATGTTGTCGCGGTTTTGATCGCCGTGAATCCACATCTCCAGCCTCTTGTAGCCGCTTAAGTCCTGCGACTTGAACGGGATCTTCTCGGCAAAACCGGTGTCGCCCGGAGCGAAGTTGACAAAGTCAAACCGCAGCGATTGTTCGCGCTCCCGCAGGCCGGTAGTCTTGTCGTAGAATCCTTCCACCCCCGGCGGCGAGACGTAGACTGTATCCTCCTCGGTATTCGCAACCGACACCTCAAACCGCGTGTCGTCCAGCCGTCCACGATTCAGCGGCAGCAGCGGCTGCGCTTCCCAGGAATTGCGCGTCAACTCGATTTCGGCGATTTCGACAAAAGCGGTGTCCCGGGTGACGCCGTTCAACCACAGTCGCACCGACTGTATGTTCGCCTTGCTGGCATTGCCGACCGTCACGTCGACCAGCGACGTGTCCTGGAACGGTATCCGGACGGTGTACCAACCGAATTTGTTGGTCGTCCCCTCGACCCGGAACGGATTGTCGGCCAAATCAATCGCATAGGAGTAATAGGCATTGCTGTTGTCGGTGATCACCCGGCCGTCGGCATTCAAGTCCTCGGTGTCGGGACGGTTCAGTCGCGACAGATCGCCGCGATTGCCCTCCGTGCCGTTGATGCGGTCGTAGTTGTCGCGATCGGAGGAACTGTAAGCCCAATTGTCTCCGGCCGGATCGACACAACTCGCCCCTTCGGCGGGACAGTTGTACCACGCCGGCGCCGTCCCCGCCGCGCACAAGGCGCACTCCTCGGCATCCGACAGCTTGTCCAGCCCCTTGTCCTCCGCCTCGTTGACGAACTCCTTGTCGGTCACTTCGGCGTCCAATTGACCGTTGCCGTTGAGGTCTTCGCTGATTTCGCCAATGTCGATGTGGAGCGTCCCGACTTCGCCGCGCATGCGGATTTCGATGAATCGCGTCTTCTCCTGGTTGTACGCGCTCTTGGCCAGCGGCCGCATGATCCCCGCAAACGACGCGCTCTTCTCCCGGCTGCCGGACGCCTGCGGCATGAACCGCATCACCAGAATGTTGGTCCGGTTCTCTCCCGCACGCACATCCCGTTCGTAGACCTCCGTGATCGGAATCTGATCGTACGGGTTGTACCAAATCAGCTTGCCCCGCGAGGCGAAATTGGTGTCGATCTGCGCCGGAATCGTGGCCGGTCCCCACCCGACCCGCACCACGCCCAGCCCGTAACGTTCTTTGGAACCCTCGAAATCGTCAATCGAGGCCTCGCCCTTGATATTCGGATTCGGCATCGACTGCCCGATTTCGCCGGCAATCATCACGCGCGACGACGTCTTCGAGTCGATGAACGGCAACAGATTGATCAGCTTGGTCGGAGTCTCCGTCTCGAACGTATACGACGCATCGACATCCAGGTTCACAAACGTCGCCTGCTCCTCACCCAGCTTCGGCTTGCGGTCGGTCTCTTTCTCCGACTTGTACAGCGCCGTCGCGCCGATCTTGAAATTCTGCATCACGTCGTATTCTGCCCGCGCGCCCAGCAGGGTCTTCTTTTCCGAGGAGATCAGCGGCGCGTATTCGTAGTCGATCTTGACATCCGCGGCCGCGCTCAGCGCCTCATCGTTGAGGAAGGTGATCTGCCCCGATTCGTAGGTGATCTGGTAATCGACATCCTTCTTGAGCGTGCGGCCATTGAGCGTGACCGACTCCGACTCCGGTACGATATCGAAGTGCCCGAGCGAGAACTGCTTCTGCCGCGTCTTCGAGGTCACCAGCAAGTAGTACTTCGACTTGTTGGTGCGGTCGGTGTTGTTCGGAGCCGCATCGTAGGCTTCCGGCACCCGCTCGGACAACACGTCGCTGTCAAACGGCCGGCGATTCGGGAAGCGAAGATGACCGCGCGCACGGTCCAATATCTGTTGATTGTAGCCGTCCACCTGCCCGTCGTTGTTGTTGTCAATCCCGAGCAGGTTGATGTAGCTAACTCCCTGTTGGTTGTCCAGGTCCGACTCCTCGCGCTGCGTGGCATCGGTGGCGTTGCCCTTGTATACATGCACATAGAAATCGTCGGGATTGTCTACCCGGCCGACGTCGTACACGTTGCGCCAGACATATTTCCAACTGACAAATTGCGGCTGGGGATTGTTATGCTTAAGCAACTTCAGTGTGATCAGCGTGTCGTTGTCGGAACTGCCCAGATCGCCGACCGAGATAATCGTATCCCGCCCGTCGTTCAGGCGTCGCCGGTACTCCATGTAGATCCCGATCGCGATATCGCGCACCGGCTGGTCGAAGAGGATGTAGTGCTCCGTCGGATGAACCAGGATGTACTGCGTCTGGTCGCTGATCTGGCGGTCGGCGCCGTAAGAAATAAACGTGCCGCCGGTGAACTCCTCGCGATACTTGTTCGGGTTGTACGGGTCGACGTAAACACTGGCAGTCTTCTTGGGAATCTTGCTGTCCTGGTAACTCGAAAACGACTGGTAAACTTCCCACTTGGTGATACTGTCCCCCGGCTGAAGATCGGCGAACGACAGGCCCAGCGTGTCCCGGCGCGTCAGATCAAAGTACTGATTATCGATGTAGTTCCAGTCTCGGATCACGCGGTTGGAAGCTTCCGCGCCCGCCTTGAATTCGGCCGACTTGTTCGAGGACTTTTCCTGCGACATGATCGTTGTCAGCCGCAACCCTCCCAATTCGGCCGTCGTCTTGATCCCGAACAAGCCCTGAATTCGCTGCGAATATCCGATAAACCGGGTCGACGGCAACGCCAGGTTGGTGTTGCCCAACTCGATGGTCTTGATGACGTCGTCTTCTTCCCCCTTGTAGCGCAACTGGATGCGATTGGCAAACGTCTCCTGCCGCTTGGAGTCCTGATTGACGTCCACGAAAATCTTCGACCCGATCGTGCCGGAGATATTGAAGTTGGAGATCTGTTCCATCTGCAACGACGGAAATTTGCTCTGCCCTGCCGTCACGCGCTCGCCGTCCTGCCACTGGCTGCGCCCGGCAAACGAAATCTTGTAGTAGCCATTGACCTTGAGCCCGGCGCCGCCCTCGCCGATGATCGACTTGATCGCCTTCGGCGTGCGGATTGGAATGTCGAATTCCAGCAAACCGCCGCCGCCCTGCTGCGTGCGGCGCATCTGCGAACTCTTCACCGATTCCTGGAACACCCGTCGCGTATTGATCTCAATCATGCGGTCGCGCAACGCATTCGGCTCGGCCGCGATTGGGACCGAGAACCCGCCGAAGCGGCCTATACTCTGATTGAAAACCAGCAGGGCGCTGTAGTCTTCGTAGTTGAAGGTAATCGAGCGCTTGAGGTAATTGGAATCAAACAGCCCGCGCGGCTCGGCCGAATTCGAAAACCCGATTTCCGGCGCCCGCGGCTCGATCTTCGTCAGATTGTTGGGAGGTAACTTCAGCGCAATGCTCACCCCCGGAGCGGCTTCGGCAACTTCTATGCCCAGCCCCAGTCCGGCGGCGACAATGGCAAGGATCGCAAGTATGTGCAAGAGAAACTGTCTCAACGGATCACAAGTCAATAAATTCATTCGTTATCTATTATTGTCGATATCTACCTCCGTTAGCTGAAGTCACCCAGTAATACTACCTCTTCGTTGAGCTCCACGCCATAGGCTTCTTTAACTTTTTGCTTCAACAGCAGCGACAGCTTCCGCACATCAGACGCGCTCGCACCGCCTTTGTTGATCAGAATGTTCGCATGATTCGGATACACTCCGGCTTGACCGACCGTCGTCTGCTTGGCCCCAATCTGCTCCAGCAGAAACCCCGCCGCAATCTTGCCGTGCGGAGCATTTTTGTCCTCAATGTTCTTGAAAAAACAACCCGCGGAAATGTCCTCGTGCGGATGCCGCGACCAGCGCTGCTCCAGAATCTCCGCCGCCCGATCGCGCAGCATCTCGACATCATCCTGTTTCAAACCGAACCGCGCCGATAGAACAATGTTCTTCGACCACTTGAGATTGCTGTGACGATACTTGAAGCCCAGGTTCTCCTTGACCTCCGTGTAAAGACCGCGGTCGGGATGATAAAGCTGCACGTCAATCAGCGTGTCGGAAATCGATTGCCCGTATGCCCCCGCATTGCCGACAATCGCACCGCCCACCGTACCGGCGATTCCCGAAAGCGACTCCAATCCCCCCAGACCGGCTTCGACAACGATCTCGATCATCCGCGCCAGCGAAAACGCAGCGCCGACGCTGACCGCTGTGCCTTCGACACGGAAAGACTCGATGCGCGGTAAAATGATCATCCCGCGAAATCCTTTGTCGGAGGCCAGCACGTTCGAGCCGCCGCCGAGAACAAAGTAATCCAAACCGTAGTCGCTGCAGAGCTTCACCGCCGCGATCACTTGTTCCGGCTTTGTGCAAAATGCCGTCCAGTCCGCCGGTCCGCCGATTCCGAAGGTGGTCAGCTTTGCCAGCGGATAGTCGCGTTCGATGCGAAAACCCAGGTCGGCGGCCAAGAGAGCCTTTTCTGTCAATTGCATCATCGTCTTGCGAGTCCCTAATCAGCAGTAAATTCGCCCCGGTACCGGTGCGGGAGAGGTTTAGTTCGTTTTGGCTTCACCCGATACATTTTTACCGGCGGCATCGTCGCTGGTTCCGCTTTTCTGCTCCCGGTTAACTTCATCGACATAATTCATTTGAAGTTCAGCCAGCAGCCGCGACAACAACTTGCCCTCGTAATCATCGAGATTTCCGGCGGTCTTGCGCTTCAACATCTCCATCATCTCGATTGTCGCTTGCGCCTGCTCCAGGTCGCGCTCGACCTTGCCGCTCATCGGGTTCATGATCTTGCCCAACTGCTGCATCCCGGCCGCATGCAGACTGAAAACCAGCGCCGAAAACAGCGCCTGGGCGCGCGCATCATCATTCGGCGGCGTCATCGGTATCCTCCTGCATTTCGATTGCCAACATCAAGTTGTGCTGCACATCCAGCATCTCGGCATCGACCTTCTTCAACTGCCGCATCAGATCGTAGTTCGACGTGGTGCCCAGCAGGCGAGCGATTTCTTCCGAAAGTTCGCGCGCGCTGCGCAAGACCTCCTGAAGATCATCCTTGATGTTGTTGGGCTTATGAGATGCCACCCGTCGACTCTCGCTCGCGTTGTTGCTTGACAAAGGTTTTCAGCCGGAGCCTCTCCTCGTCGGTTAGGCTCAGTTCATTGTGCATCAATTTATCGGCATATTCGCGCGCGGTCAAGATTAAACTTAAGTCAGTTAGCAAGTTAGCGACACGAAACGCCGGCACACCCGACTGCCGCACACCGAGTAAATCCCCTGGACCGCGCAACTCCAGATCAAGTTCGGCAATCTTGAAGCCGTCGGTACTCTCAACAAACCGCTCCAGACGCTGATACGCCTCGCTTCCCGGCTCCATCTCGGTCATCAGGATGCAGTACGACTTCTTGTCCGATCGCCCCACGCGCCCGCGCAATTGATGCAACTGGCTCAGCCCGAATCGCTCTGCATGCTCGATCAGAATCACGGTCGCATCCGGAATGTCGATCCCGACCTCGACCACCGTCGTCGCCACCAGGATTCCGATTTCCCCCGCGGTGAACCGGCGCATCATCTCGTCCCGCTCGTCGCGCTTCATCTGGCCATGCACCAGGCCGATCGGCAACTCCGGGAACACCTCCTCGCTCAATTCCTGGAAGGCCTTGGTTGCCGCCTTCAATTGCAGTTTCAGCGACTCCTCCACCAGCGGATAGATGATGAAGACCTGGTTGCCCTTCGCCACTTCCTCGCGCAGGAAGCTGTAGATCTTCGGGCGATCACCCTCCGTGCGCAAGGCGGTCCGCACCGGTTTGCGGCCGGCCGGAAGTTCATCGATCACGGTCAAATCGAGATCGCCGTACGCCGTCAATGCCAGCGTGCGCGGGATCGGCGTCGCCGTCATCACCAGCAGGTCGGGCGACTTCCCCTTCGCCATCAACGCCTCGCGCTGCGACACACCAAAACGATGCTGCTCGTCCACCACCACCAGCGCCAGGTCGGCATACTTCACGTCCTCCGAAATCAGCGCGTGGGTGCCTACGATCAAGCCGCTCTCCCCCGACGCCAGCCCGCGCAGCACCTGCGTGCGCTGTGGCTTCGGCGTCGATCCGGTCAGCAGGTCAATGCGCAGACCGCTGCCCTGCAAGAGCGAATTCACCGTCTGGTAATGCTGCTGCGCCAGGATTTCGGTCGGCGCCATCATCGCTGCCTGGAAACCCGACCGCGCCACCTGCGCCATCGCAATCGCCGCCACGACGGTCTTACCGGAGCCGACATCCCCCTGCATCAGCCGAAGCATCGGATGCGGGCGGTACAGGTCCTCGAAGATCTCCGCCACTGCCCGATTCTGCGCCTTGGTTAATCTAAACGGCAACCCCTTGACCCACGCGCCGAACGACTGATCCGGCTTCTGAATCTCGTGCGCCTTGTGCTGCTTGGCAATCCGGTTGCGCCGATCGGCCACCAGGATTTGAAACAGCAGCAACTCGCGCAGCGCCAGTGTCTGCCGCGCGGCGCGCTGCTTCTCGAAACTCTCCGGATAATGCGCCTGCCGCACCGCTTCCCCCAACGGCAGCAGCTTGGCGTCCTGGACCACTGCCGCCGGAACCAGATCGTGCAACAGCTCGGTATACTGATCCAGCGCCGGCCGGATGATGCGACGAAATCCGCGCGAATCCAGGAAGTTGCGCTTCAACACCTCGGTGCTCGGGTAAATCGGAATGATGCCGCCGGTATGCACCCGTGCCTCTTCCTCTGTATCGAAGATGATCTCCACCTCCGGGTGCACCAACTGCAGGCCGCGAAAACTGGTCACCGTGCCCGACACCGACAGTGTCATGTCGCGCTTGAACCGCTTCTCGACGAACTTGATCCCGTTGAACCAGATCAGCGGCAGATGGCCGGAATCGTCCTGAATCACAACCTCGTAGTAGTTCTTGCGCGCCCGCAGCAATCCCTGCATCACCACCCGCCCCATCACTGTGACCGGCATGCCCTCCTGCAATTGCGCAATCGGCAGTAATGTCGACCGGTCGAGATACTTGCGCGGAAAGTAGTACAGCAGGTCTTCAACTGTCGTGATCCCCACCGTCGCCAGCGCTTCGGCGCGCTTGGGACCAACCCCCTTCAGGTACGTGACGGCGATGTCAGCGGGATTGTTGCTATACGCCATGCCCCCAAATGTGGTTCAGATCGATGTGAATGTCAATCGTTGTTAACGATAGCGGCGTTCCGCCGTGCGCACGGAATCCAGCCGGGCTTCCCACAACTCGCGATCCTCGACATCCCCGCGCGACAGATAGTGCGCGATCAGTACCCGAGCAAACACGCACGACAGGCGCGTAAAGGAACTGTTGCGCGCCAGCTCAAACGCGCGCACCGCCTGCCGGTATTCGATCCCGCTATCGCCGCCGAGCGCGGTGGCTGGAGGTTTAACTTTGCTGCGCTGGAATTCGGCCAAGTCCCGTTCCCGCCCCGCCTGGGCCGCCGCCGGAATCGCCGCCAGACTCTTCCAGTTGTTGGCATCGATCATCCCCTGCACCAACTGCTCGAGGCTGTCGGGATCGCTCTTCGGCCATACCAGTTCGCCCGGATCACCGGCCTGCACCGATAGCACAGTATTCTCGTACTCGGCTTTGATTCCTTCCGCCTGCCGCTTCAGGACAACCACGCTGGAACTTTCCGGCTTGGGCAAATCAAAACCCAATGGCTTGGCCGGCTCGACTTGCCGCTCAGTCGGCACGATCTTGATTTCCTTTGACTCCTCCGTGGTCGGTGGCGCTGGCGTGGTTGCCGGTGCGACTTCCTGAGCTGTATCCCGGATTGGCGCTTCCTTCGGCTGCTCTGGCGCTTTTGTTTCGTCGCGCTTGTCGATCACGACCGACTTCTCGGCGGCACGCCCGCCTCGAACAACAACGGTATCTCCGTACGCCTGCACCGGTGGCTGCGCCTGATGCGCCGCATCATTCTCATTGGTCGCGGGAGCCTGCGGCGTCGGCGCCTTCTCCTTGGTCTCGCCCGGCGTCACGTCAATCGTCCGCTGAATCTGCCGCGGATACATCTCTTTCTCCGGCCCGTAAAACATCACGCCGGTCACGACAATCAGGATCATCGCCGCCACCGAACTGATGATCGCCACCGCCCGGCGCCGCGCCAACAGATAATCGACGATCCTCCCGCGCTCGCGCGGCACTTCCCGCTCGATCCGCGCTTCGATCCGCTGCGCCAGGCTGTCGAAATAGCCCTCCGCCGGCATCGGGACCTCCGCAGCGCGCGCCAGTTGATTGAGCTGCTGCAGCCGGCGCAGCTCGGCTTCGAGATCGGGATACTGCTTCAGCTTCTCCGCGAACTCGCGCATCGTCTTTTCGTCCAACTCGTGGTCGAGATAAGCCGAAAGATGCTCTTCCAAATACTTGCGATCCATCACTGCTCCAACAGGTCGCGCAACTGCTCCACCAGCCGTTGCCGGGCGCGATGCAGCCGCGACATCACCGTGCCCACGCTGATCCGCAGCCGGGCGGCGATGTCCTCGTAACTCAAATCTTCATGCATCCGCAGCACAAACACGACCTTGAATTCCGGCGGCAATGCGTTGACCGCCGCCTGATAACGCTTATCCATTTCTGAGCGGCTCAAGACCTCCAGCGGATCCGACTCGCCGCGCGGCGCCACTTGCTGCTCCAGGATCGCCTCGCTCTCCTCGCTGCCGAGCTGGAACTTCTGCCGCTTGATCTGATTGATGGCGTTGTTCGACGCGATCTTCAAAATCCACGCCGCAAACGGGTACGCTTCGTCGAACGTCGCGATCGCTTGAAATGCCTTGATAAAGGCCTCCTGCGTCAGATCGTCGGCGGCATCGTGCGAGCCGCCCAGCCGGAAGCACAACGCATATACTCGCTTCTGGTAACGGCGCACCAGTTCGCCAAACGCGCTGCGATCGCCCCGCTTCGCCTGCCGAATCAACTCGGCATCGGGCGACTCCGCGAACCCCGCCATCAATAGTACCAGCAGGAACAACGATTATTCCTTGATCGTTGCGGCGATCTTGAGAATCATGCGTTCGAATATCTGTTGTTTTGATTCGGTTGAAAAGCGGTCGGCTACCTCAGTTTCGTAAACTCGCCGCAAATTGGCCGCCAGAACTTCCGGCTTCTGCTTCAGCGCCTGCTCGCGAAGTCGTTGCAGGAAAAAGGGATGCATCCGCAGCTTGCCGGCTAGCTCGCTGCCCTTGATCCGGGCATCGGCTGTATGCAACGTCAGCATCCGCTCAAATTGATTGTACAGCGCCCAGAACAGCCGCCCCCGCCCGTCCGAACCGGAGCTTTCGAGAAACTGCCGGCAGGCGACCAGCGCTTCGCGCACCTTCCGCTGTGACACGCTCTCGGCGACTTGATACTGATCGAAAAAGTGGCTCGCCGACAAATACGACTGCACATCCGCCAGCGCCAGCCGCTTCTTGCCGTGATGGACAATCGCGATCTTCTCCACCTCATTCTCGATATCGCCGCAGTCACTGCCCACTAATCGCGCAATCTCGTTCACGGCAGCCGCCTCAATCGTCAACCCCCGCGCCGCAAACCGCGACTGGATGTAAGTCGGCAGATGGTTGTCGTAGATTTCCTTGGTCTCGACCACCGTGCTCAATGCCGCCAGCGCCTTGGCAAACGCC
The DNA here is from genome assembly GCA_020853795.1 of Candidatus Zixiibacteriota bacterium. Lineage (NCBI taxonomy): Bacteria > Pseudomonadati > Candidatus Zixiibacteriota > Candidatus Zixiibacteriota bacterium. The sequence goes on along the minus strand of JADYYF010000137.1, from coordinate 22,300 downwards.
TTGCGCCCGTCCAGCTTAGTGGCCGTGGCAATGAATGTCGTTCCGGTATCCAGATGCTTCAACAGCCGCGGCAACAGCTCCTGCGACTTCTCCGGCAGCTTCTCGATATCGGTAACGATCACGACCGTATTGCCGCCGAACAGCGGCACGCCCGCCAGCAGCTGTTCCAGCGTCGGCGGCGTGGCCTTGCGCCCGATCAACGAGTACCGGTTCAGCGAGCCGCTCTGATTGCCCAGCCGCGCTTTGGTCACCTGCTCGGTGATCAGAAATTTCTGGTGATAGTCCTCGCCCACCAGCAAATAGGCGCCATCCAGCTTGCCGCTCTCGACCCGGTCGAGCGCTTGCGCAAAGCTCATTTTCTCCATGCCCTGATGGTATGCCAATTCAAAGCGCTTGTCAATCAGACAGAGCTGCGGCGGTGGCGGTCAGAACAAAACAGGCGAGACCGAAGCCTCGCCTGCCTTGTTGGGAGGGTAGTGTAATGTCAGTCGGATGCCAAACCTAAGGTCGCCGGGTTTTCGCGCTGCGGAATCCAGTTCAGCGAATAACTGAACTTGTTCCGGAACATCATCGCCATGTTGCGGAACGGCTGCAGGTCCTTGTTGCAGTACATCTTCTCGTTGATCTGGTTGACCACCGTGAAGCTGTCGCCGTAAACCTCGATCGTCCGGTCGCGAAATACCTGCGGATTCAATTCGACGAATTCCAGCAAAGTGAGGAGGGAAGCATATTCGCATTCGGCGGGAGAGCCGGCAAAGCGCGATCGGAAGACTATCCCCACATCCGGAACCGCAAATGAGATCACGGCATTATGGAGACCGTCGGTGCGCTTGTCTTTGACTTCGGCGTAGAAGTAGCATTCCATCTCAGTCCTCCTCATTGCTGTGCCATGATTTACAGCAAACCCCATGCCGCCGCTTCCGCCGGTCGTGATCACACCATCTGGCGTCGCCGTGGCCTCACGACGATTGATATCTGCCTTGAAAACAACTGCTTAGATGCGGGGCAAAACCGATACTCGTGAAAGATGGTGCGATTCCGTGGGGTGAGACTCTCAATGTGCTGCAAGCCGTTTCACAGGCTGTGCAGCCGAGGGCGCGATTTGGTCAGATAGCAAGTTGCTCGGGACGCACGCCGCCGATCAGCCGCGTGTGCTCCTGCCAGGCAAACCGGTCGGTCATTCCCGCGATGTAGTCCTTCACGACCATGCGGATCGGCTGGTCGTAAAGCCGCTTGCGGAACTTCTCCGGCAGCAGCTCCGGCTGGGCCAGATAGGCCTCGAACAACTGGGTGACGATGCGAATCGCAATCTGGTTGATCTCGACCAGCCGCGGGTCGCGGTACAGCCGGCTGAAGAGAAACGTCTTCAGTTCCCTGGCCTCGGCGGCCGCATCGCTCGAAAACGCCACCAGGTTCTCGCGGCAGTTGACCACATCGGCAAACGTCTCAATCCGGGCTTCTTCCAGCCGTCGGGCGGTGTTGTTGATGATATCCGACACCCCCCAGTTGATCAGCAGCCGGATCAAATGGTAATGGCGTTTGCGCCGCGGCAGATCGGGGTAGGCTTGTAACGACTGCTCGAGCAGGCGGGATATCACCGGTACCTGGCGCATTTCCTCATCCGCCAGAATTGCCGAGAAAAAGCCGTCGTCCACATCATGCGCGTTGTAGGCGATCTCGTCGGCAAAATTGACGATCTGCCCCTCCAGCGTCGGCCGCAACTGCGGATCGAAATCGCCGACCACCGGCATATCGTAGTCGGTCTCATGCTTGACGATCCCCTCACGCACCTCAAATGTCAGATTGAGGCCGCGGAAATTGGGGTAGCGGTCCTCGATGAAATCCACCACCCGCAGAGACTGGGCGTTGTGATTAAATCCGCCTTCGTCTTTAAGCAGCTGCCGCAACGCATCCTCACCCGCATGGCCGAATGGCGTGTGCCCGAGATCGTGCACCAACGCCACCGTCTCGGCGAGGTCTTCGTTCAATCGCAGCGCGCGGGCTATCGTCCGCGAAATCTGCGCGACCTCCATCGTGTGGGTCAGGCGCGTGCGGAAATGATCGTCATTGGGGGAGGCAAATACCTGCGTCTTGTGCTTCAACCGGCGAAATCCAGCCGAATGAATCACCCGGTCGCGGTCGCGCTGAAAACAGGTGCGATAACCGTGCTCCGGCTCCGGATGTTGCCGGCCGCGCGAACGCGCGCTGTGGGCCGCGTACGGCGCTAACGTCCGCTCTTCCTGCTCTTCGAGAAACTGTCGCGTGACCAAATACTGCATACCTATCGCACATACAGCACCCCCACAAAGTGTGTGCCGCCCAAATATAGGGAATTCCGATAGGCATACTCAAACTCAATTCCCGCCAGCTTCAGCGAAATCCCGCCGGCAAAATCGGTCGGCGCCGTGACAATCCCCATCTGCAGCGATAACTCCGGCGCCAGTCGAAATACCTGCCCGGCCGAGAAACGATCCGGTAGACTCTCAATCAGGCATTGATTCAGGCACACGGCAATCAGCGGACTCAATTGCCACGTCACCGACAGGTCGGCTTCGCGCCCGATTGGATCAAGCCCGTTCTCATACCGCGGTCGGTTCAGATTCCGCCACGCGAACGCAACGACCCGCCCCGATCGCACCTGATACCGAATCCCCGCCGATACCGCCATCGCATTGAGCCGACGATAACCCTCGCCAAACTGCAGATCGAGGTAGTTGAACCCTACGCCGACAGCAAGCTCCTTGGCAATTCGCCGCGACAGCGCCGCCAGGTAGCTGCGCTCCCAAAAATAATCGCCACCCGCCAACTGCTGCACCACGAAGCTCAAACTCCAGCTCCCGTTGCCGTAACTACCTCCGCCGGTGGCCAATTCGAAATCGCCCATGCCGTACAGGCGCGTCCAATCCACCGCGACCGCCCAGCGCCGCTCGCCGCGCAACGCCGGGTTGCGCTGAACATCAAGTGGCGAAAAGCACATCAGGTCAATTGCACCAGCGAGCGCCTGCGATCGCAACGACCCGTCCATTTGCTGCGCGGCCGCCGACGAACTCACTGCGGAAGCCAGCAGCAGTAACACCGCGCCAATGCTAATGACCCGCCGCAACCGCAAACCCCGCTTTCATCTCAAAGCCGCTCCCGTCGTCTGCGGCTAACTTGAGAATGTAAGCCCCAACCGGGAGACGACCGCAGTACTCGGAAGCTCCGTCGTAGCAGTACTCGCCTGATGAGAACGGCCGCGCCTCCGCAATGACGCAATGACGCCGTCCCGCCAGATCGAACACCTCAATCGTCAGTGGCGTCGCCGGCGGACACTTGATCGCCAGAGTGAGCGCCTCGCCCTCATTCGGCGCAAAAACACGCTTCGGCAATAACAACTCCACGGCATGCTGCACCGGTCCGCTCACCGAGTTCGGCTTGCCGGGTGTCGACCCCGTTGCCGCCGTCGCCGGATACCATCCGCCCCCGATCTCGTCAAGCTCGTACGACTGCCCCGTAACAGCAACACCGCGATACGCAACGCTGTCGACGAGCGACCCAAATTCGTCAATCAGCCTGATCTCGTCGCCGCTGTTGTTCAGACTACACCAGACCTCCGTCGTCAGAAGCGGGCAATCGGGCCCAACCTCTGCACGCATCAGGCTGGTATCCTGGGCGACCACGGCATAGGTCTCAGGCAAAAGCACCACCGGCGCTACGATGTTCGATTGCCGCGATGCATCGCCCAGCTTCCATCCCGCCAGATCAAGCGCATCATCGGAGTTGTTGCGGATTTCCACCCACTCCGTCGCCGACCCCGATCGCGGCTCCGCCATGATCTCGGTAATCAGAATCTCTCGTGTTCGATACCCGGTTGTGATCGATGCCGTAACTGTATCGCCGGCCGGATTGTCGTCCGGTGACAGCATCGCCATCAATCGGTGTCGTCCCGGCGCCAACTCAATTACCGCCTCTTGCCGAAGCGAATCGCCCGCCGCCAGCGGCGCAATCACCGTTCTCACGGGTGCAACCTCGTCGCTGAAAAGACTCCATTCCGCCGCCGGCGACGTACTCCTGCCCACATTCCGGATCCACACTTCCGCCTCAACCATCAGCGGATACTCTGCATCCCGCGCCAACATCAGACCGCTGCCGCCGAAGGCGAGGTCGAAGTCCGGCAGAATCCGCGACACGGAATTTGTTCGGCACGGGGTCGCACCCATCTCGTCTTCGCTAACAAACCAGCGCGCGACGCCCGGCCGATCTTCAAGCTCATTCAACTCCAGCGAGCGGTTCTCGCCCGCCGCCACGGCATGCACGACGCTGTCCACCAGATGCCCGAATTCATCCAGCAGCTTGATCGCATCGCCGTCGTTGTTCAGATTGCTCCAGCTGGCGACAGCGGCCGCAGCGCAATCGCCGCCGTAGTAATCCGCGAACCCCGCCGAATCCTGCGCCAGCACCAGGTACGCTTGCGGCATCAACAGCCAATCGGCAAACCGTCCCGGTTGTCCGCCGGCATCGCCGATCCGCCAGCGACTGATGACAACCGGGTATTCGGAGTTGTTCCGTACCTCGACCCATTCCGATTCCAGTCCCCCGGTCGGATCAGCCAGAAACTCGGTAATCACTACTTCCCGCGTCGGTCGGCCCAGCGTCAACTCCACAGCAGCGTCGTTGTTGGTCGCATCCTCATCCGCGCTCAGGCGCGCGCGCAGCCAATGCCGCCCCGAGGGCAGCATCAAATGGCACGGTGCATCGACCGAATCGCCAACGCCAACGACCGGCACAATCAGCGTCTGCAGCAATTCACTGTCGTCGATCACGTCATCACGATCGCGATCGTCGAAGACCTCAATGATTGACTCCGGCGACGGCAGCACTCCATGATTGACCACTCGCAACAACAGCCCGATCTCATTCGGTTGGTCCAGCGCCGGAATTGTCCCGATCTTGTTGCCCACAAACCCCAAGTCGCGTGCCGGCGGCAAAACTCGCTCCGAGTTTACGGCGCAGGGCGTGCTGCCATTCGCCGCGCTCGATACATAGAAGTCGCGCAAGAAATCGCCGCTCGTCGAATCCCCATCGCGCTCCCAACTCCGCCCGGCCGCGATTGCGCCGCTGTACGCCATGCTGTCCGCCATCACTGCAAAATCATTGCGAATCACGATCTGCCCCTGCTTTTCATCAAGCCCCGGCCACTCTTGCATCTCAATCAGCGCGCACGTGGCCTCCGGAAAGCTCCGCCGCACCGCCGCGCTGTCGCCGCAGATCAATGCAAATGCCCCCGGCGCCAACTCCGCATCAGTCCTGACCGAATCAACCTTGCCGTCGTTTTCAATGATCCAGCCCCGCAGTGGCAGATTGTAGTCGGTGCGATTAACCACCTCGATCCACTCGCCGCCCCCTTCTTCGGTTGCCTTTGGTAGAAACTCATTGATGCACGCTTCACGGTACGTCGCGTCGAGGTAGAGGCGGAATTCGGCTCGATTGTCAGTCGAATCGCCGTCCGCATCGAGCGTCAATGCCAACAGATTGCGTCCGCGCGCAGCCGCGATCTCGATCGACAGCGCCGCCTCCGAATCGGGCGCCAAGGACGGCAATTCCAGATTAATCAGCGAATCGCCGCTGTCAATTGTTCCGTCGCGCCCGGTATCTAAATAGACCACGATCCGCCCTGAGTGCGAGCGTCGTCCCGTATTGACAACCGCCAATCGCAACAACACCGGCGTATCAGCGGTCGGCGGCACCTCGAGCTCGAGACTATCCGGAACCAGTCCCAGATTGATCTCCGGCGCGATTATCGAATTCACCCGCCCCGGCGTTGATCCCGTGCTGTCCTTGCACAAACCAAAATTGCTGCTGCGCGCCGAAATCGCCCAGTTGATCCGCTCCAGCGAAACCCCGTCCGGCGGCGATGATCGCCACCCCACCCGCTCAACCACGCCGCTCGCCTTGTCAATGATGCAGATCGTATCACCGGCGTTGCGCAGCGAGAACTTCGCCGCGACCACCGGGAAGTCCTCTTCCGGAGTATCGCCCCAGACACCGGAGCTGTTTCCCCACTGCGATTCAAAACTCGCCCCGCTGTCGGCCGCCACCGGCTTGCGCGACAGCACGACAAAACCCTCAGACTCGATCGTAACCGCCGCAAACCGCGAAGTGTCCACGCCGTCGATCAGCGCGAAATCGACCAGACTCACCGGCAAACTCGACACGTTGAACAGCTCGATCCATTCCAGCGCCGTCTCCGAGCCCGGCTCGTTGATCATGATCTCATTGATCACCAGCCGGCTCGATGCCGCTGCCGACACCGCCAATTGCAGCGCTACAATCACACCGAGCCCGAATACTCTGCAATACCGAAGAATACTGCACACCTTTGCTTCTCAGCCCAAAGACTTTTGCGACCTCATGTAGTGGTCAAGTCGCTCCATGTTAGTGCATTGGACCGCCGGTGTCAATCGTAATCTTCAGTCAACTGATTGGAATGCCCGGCTTCTAAAATTCAAGCTTCGTGTCGAGCCGAACCTCCCAATCGTCAAGCTTGCCGCGCTCCGGGTAATACCGCGTTTGCACCACCAGCGAGATCCCACTGAAGGCGCTGTCGACATAGCGCTCGCTGATCGCCAACAGCAGCTTCTCATCACCGCCTCTGCCCCAGTCGCTGTCGCGCCAGTCGGCCGCCGCTGCCAGGCGAAACTTCTCCGCCACCTTGGCCTCGATCTCATTCCGCGCGCGCCACTCTGCCCGTTCCCTTGCACTCAAAGTGCGCCGGCCGATGCGCACCAATGACTCGCTCCGCAGGCGTTCCGACAGCCGCAATTCCGTCGTCGCCGTCAACCACTGCCGCGAATCTGCCGCGCTTGCCGCCAGATCGAGGTCCTCCCACAATCCCTGCAGCCGCAACATCCGCACCAGTGACGTCCGGGTGCGGCCGCTGCGCATCCACACAACCCGCACCGCCACGCCCTCGCGCCCCACCAGGCTGTTCCGCCAGCGTATCAATTCGCTCCGCCAGGTCACCTCGCGACTCGGACGGTGTTCCACCTCCACCGCTACGCCGCGCCGACCGGTGCGCTTGTCGGAATACTCGAAGTCGATCTCGGAAATCTCCGTCGTACCGTAATCGCCGTAAGCGTACCCGCCCGACTCGACATTGCGATAATTGCGGCCGTAGGCGAAGGCCACTATGTCGAGCCGGCTCCCGCCGCGTCGGACTTCAAGCTGATACTGATGCGCCGCGCCCCCATCCGTCATCAAAGACGATTCGCCGTAGAGAGTGAAATACTCCAGCTCCTTCTTGAACTGCGGCGCCAGAAACACCGCCCGCCGCGGCGTTCGCCCCAGCTCACCGATCGACTGGTGCAGCACCGTTAAGCCATATTGGTCTGCCCTCAACCTCATCTCAATCGCCAGCGCGTGGCTGGTGCGGAAATGCCGATTCCCCTCCACGTGCGAGGAATAGCCCTGAAGCCGCAAGTTGCGACCAACGCGGCCATTCTGAAACCACCCGCCGATACCGTTTTGCCGGGTCAGGCTCGGAAACAACCAGCTTGAACCAAAGTCGCCTATCTGCCGCAACGCCGCCGGTGCGCTGCGATTGCCTACCGTCAGAATTCCCCAACTCCAAAGATCGACATCGCCAAGACCGACCCCGGCCACTCGGCCCCAATGGTAACCGAACGAACGCTTCCGCATCCGCCAATCACCCGTCCGCGTCCGTTCCACTTCAACGTCAAGATACCAGCTGGAATCTCTGAAACTCATTCGGTCGATCCGGCTGTGAAGCTCGCTGATCGTGTGCGTGGAGCGATACGACCACACCGACTTCGTGCTGCCGGCCACGAAATTCTTCGGCGCAAACCCCTCGGCATGGTCGGCCGTCTCCGGCGGAAGCTGATTCCCATCGATCAGCCAGTTTTCCCCCAACAGTGCCTCCCGCACCAACTCGTAGTCCTCTTCCGAGATCTCCCCCGCCGCCAGTGCTTCGTCCAACTGCTCGATCGACTTGAAGATCTGATCAGTGAAGAAAATCGGCAAAGCACTCGATGTTATCGGCAGCCACACGATCGCCAGCGCAGCCACCACCCACTTTGCTATGTTATGAGTCATGATTTACATAAGATTGAACTTCCGCAGCTTGCGGTACAATGTCCGCTCGCCGATCCCCAGTATCGTCGCCGCCTTCTTGCGATTTCCCCCGACCCGCTGCAACGTCTCCCGAATCAGTTGCTCTTCCATCGCTTCCAAATCTCCGCCCGACTGCTCGGTGTGAACCGCCTGCGGTTGCGCCGGCACCGCTCCACCCAAACGCTCGTGAATCAAGCGCTTTAAGTCAATCACTTCGTTGGCCAGATTCAACAGCGCCTGATAAATCAGCCGGTAACCCGACTCCTCCGCCGTCAGATTCGTGACGACCGGCAGGCTGCGATCGTCCAATCGATGTTTGTCCAGCAGCGAGGCCACCGTCTCGCGGCTCACCTCACCGGACGGATTCGTCACCAACAGCCGCTGCAGAAAATTGGTCAACTCCCGCACATTCCCCGGCCACGAATACCGCAGCAGCAACTCGGTCGCCTCCGGACTGAACCGGATGTTGCTCTTGAGCCGGCCCAGATTGTGCGCGATAATCGGCAGAATATCCTCCGGCCGCTCCGATAGCCGCTGCATCTGGATCGTGATCACGCTCAGGCGGTAGTACAAGTCCGCCCGGAAATTCCCCGCCTCGACCTCCGACTGCAGGTCGCGATTGGTCGCGGCGATGAAACGCACGTCCACCGCTGTCGTCTTGCGCCCTCCGACCGCCATAAACGTCTTGGTGTCGATCGCCCGCAGCAATTTCGCCTGCAGGCGCGGATGCATTTCCCCGATCTCGTCGAGAAACAACGTTCCCCCGTGCGCCTGCTGCAACAAACCCGGCTGCGTTCGATCCGCGCCGGTAAATGCCCCCTTCTCGTAACCGAACAACTCAGATTCGAGCAGTGCCTCGGGAATCGAAGCGCAATTCAGCGAGATATACTCGCGGTCGGCGCGCGGCGAGTTATTGTGAATCGCCCGCGCAATCAGCTCCTTGCCGCTGCCCGACGGCCCGGTCACCAGCACCGAAATATCGGTCGGCGCCACCTGCTGAATCCGCCGCGCCGCCTCGCGCAAATTCGGTGAATGTCCAAACATCCCCGCTTCGTCCAGAAGCCGTCGTACCGCGAGCGCCTCCGTCAGCAATTCCCGGATTTCCTCCAGCGGCAACGTCTTGTCGATCAAACTGTCGGGCGCCGGCTCATCAAACTTGCCGTCGCGCGCCAACAACAGAATATCCGTCAGCGGCGCCAGCCGCTGCAACCGCCGCATGAACGGTATCGTCTCGGCTCCGAGCGCGTCGGCATCAAGCACGACAAAACGCGGCGCCTCCTTGCCCAGCGCCGCCATCGCCTGTTGCACCGACTCGGCCCAACTGACCGTCAAACCCTCGACGCGCAGGGATCGCAGCGCCTCCTCGAACACGCGGTCGCCCCGAACCGCCAACAGCGCATAGTTTGCGCTCACCGCCAACGTCTCCGGTTGCGATACGAATACGCCTGTAACCGTGGCTTGGCTTGATCCTGGATCAGCCGGAAATCGATCTGCCCCGATTCGACCGCCACATTGATCACCTGCACTTGCACCTTGTCCCCCAGCCGCATCCGACGTTGCGTGCGCTTGCCGATGATCTCATGCCGCTCCAGTTCAACGTGATAATAATCATCCTCCAACGTCGCCAGCCGCACCATCCCCTCCGCGCCGATATCCAGCAACCGCACGAAGAATCCGAAGCTCAGCATCCCGCTGATCACGCCGTTGAACACCTCGCCCAACTGCCGCGACAAGAATTCCGCCTGCTTGATCGCGATCGTCTCGCGCTCCGCCTCCATAATCACGATTTCCTGCTGCGAGCAATGTTCGCCGATCCGATCCAGCGCCGCCTTCAATCCCCCCGCCTTCGACTTCTTGAACGTCCCGCGCAGCACCTCCTTCAGCGTGCGATGAACAATCAAGTCCGGGTAGCGGCGAATCGGCGACGTGAAATGCAGGTAGTGCGGGAACGCCAGCCCGAAATGGCCGATGTTCTCCGTCTGATACGTCGCCTTCTGCATCGAGCGCACCAGCAGTTCGTTGAGCAGGTCCGCCTCCGGCCGTCCTTCGATCGACTCGATGAACTCCGCGATATGTTTCGGCTGCGGCGGCGATCCGAACGATGCGCGATGGCCGAAACTGCGCGCGAATTCCACGAAATTCGCCAGCTTCTCCTCATCCGGCGGTGGATGCACCCGATATAGCGCCGGCACCGTACGCCCCAGCATCTCCTGCGCTACCAGCCGGTTCGCCAGCAGCATGAATTCCTCGATGATCCGGTGGCTCATCTTGCGCTCGCGCTTAACGATCTTCGTCACGATGCCGTAGTCGTCGAGGAAAACCTTGTACTCCGGCAGATCGAAATCAATCGATCCCTGCCGGCGCCGGCGGTCGATTAGCTTCAGCGCTAACTCGTGCATGACTCGAATCGCCTGCACGACCCGCTTCTGCTTGTCTAGGCCCGCGCCGCCGTCCAACGTCTCCTGCACCTGCTCGTAGCTGAGCTTGGCGCACGAGCGAATCACACTCTCGTGAATCTTATACTTCTTCACGTTCCCGGCGACATCCAGATCGATCAGCACCGACATCGCGAGCCGGTCCAGCTTCTCTTTCAACGAACAGAGATTGTTCGACAACTTCTCCGGCAGCATCGGCAACACCCGATCCACCAGGTACGCCGAGGCCGTTCGCCCGCGCGCCTCCTTGTCGAGTTTCGTGCCGCTTTCGACGTATTGGCTGACGTCGGCGATGTGCACGCCCAACCGGTAACCCTCCCCCAAGCGCTCGACCGAGACCGCGTCATCGTGATCCTTGGCGTCCTCCGGATCAATCGTAAACGTCGTCGTCTTGCGCAAATCGAGCCGCCGCGCAATTTCCTCCGCCGGAATCTCTTCGGCAATCACCGCCGCCTCGCTCATCACCGCTGCCGGAAACGCCGTCGGCAGCTTGAACTTGTAAATCGTCGAGAGGACATCGACATCCTTCTCCCCCGGCAAGCCCAGCACGTGCAGAATCTTGCCGCGCGGGATGTCGCGCTCGTTCGTCCATTCCTCCAGATGCACGACCACCTTCGTGCCGTCGCGCAATGGTGTCCCCTTTGGTGGCTCTACCCGGATCTCAATCTTCAGCCGTGGATCGTCCGGCAGCACGAAGGTGTGGAATCGGCTCTGATAAAACTTGCCGACCACCTCGGTCGTCGCCCGCTCCAATACCTTGACAATTTCACCGGCCGGGCGCGCGCGTTTGGCGGCGGGAAGCATCCGCACTTCAACCTGGTCCCCGTGCAGCGCCGTCCCCAGCCCCCATTCCTCAATCACGATTTCTTCCTTGTCGCCCTCGGGCTGAACAAACGCCCGCCCCGATTTCGTGACGCTCAACCGGCCCACCACTGTAGCCTCGGCCTTGCGCTGCCCGCCGACTCGCCCGCCGCGCTGGCGATTGAGCTTGCCTGACTTCATCATTCCCTTGACCGTGCGCCGGAACTCGACGTACTCCGCAGCCGGTATCTGCATCTTCTTGGCCAGTTCGCGAATCTTAAGCGGTCGGGTGCCAAGGGCTGCGACCTCCGCTGCTATCCGTGTCTCCAGTTTCTTCATAGTGTCAAACCTATGCCCCATCGCCCCCCAAGTCAACCTCAACTGTCAAGTTGGAAGAAATTCTGTCAAAATGGCAGGAACTTAGAAGTGCTTCGTGAGTAATCGCTCGTACACGGCTTCTGCGGTTCTGTCAAAACAGGCAAAAACCACCAGCTTGATCGACCGGTGATGGTTGAGCGCATTCACCGACTCCCGCACCGCAATCTCAGCCGCGTCTTCGAGCGGATAGCCGTAAGCGCCCGCGCTGATCGCCGGAAACGCGATACTGTGAAGCTTGGCCCGGATGAGCAGTTCGAACGATCGCCGGTAGCACGATCGCAGCTGATCGTCCTCGCTATGATCCCCGCCCTTCCACACCGGCCCAACCGTGTGAATCACCTGCCGTGCCTTGAGATTGTACCCCTTGGTGATTTTCGCATCGCCGGTCTGACATCCCCCCAACGCCCGACATTCTGCCAGCAATTCCGGCCCGGCCGCCCGGTGAATCGCGCCGTCAACTCCGCCGCCACCCAGAAGTGTCGTATTGGCGGCATTGACAATCGCATCCACATCGAGGTCGGTAATCGAACCGAGATGGATTTTGAGCCGCTCCTGCATTGTCATAGGAAATTCGCCGCGGTCAAACTAATGGGAAGAATTAACGAATGGCAAGATGAATCAGTCACGCCGGCTGCGAATCAGTACCTTCGAGAACTTGGCCATGTTCTCCAGCACCGCACCCGTCCCGCGTGCCACGCACGTCAACGGATCGTCCGCCACGATCACCGGCAGGTTGGTCTCCTGCCGAATCCGCTTATCCAGCCCGCGCAACAGCGCGCCGCCGCCGGTCAAGATGATGCCGCGATCGAGAATATCGGAGGCCAGCTCCGGCGGGGTCTGCTCCAGCGACAGCCGTACGGCATCGATAATCGATGACACCGGCTCCGTTAACGCCTCACGCACCTGCGCCGAACTCACCTTGACGTTCTTCGGCACCCCCGCCACCAGATCGCGCCCCTTGATCTCCATCGAGTCTTCGCGCTCCAATTCGATCGCCGACCCGACCTTCATCTTGATTTCCTCGGCGGTCAGATCGCCGATGAGCAGATTGAAGTTCTTCTTCATGTAGATGACGATCGCCTCGTTCATCTCGTCGCCCGCGATGCGAATCGAGGTATTGTTCACGATCCCGTTCAGCGCGATCACCGCGATCTCCGAGGTCCCGCCGCCGATATCGATGATCATGTTGCCCGAGGGCTGGTCCACCGGCAGTCCGACGCCGATCGCCGCCGCCATTGGTTCCTGGATCAGATACACGTCACGCGCGCCGGCATTTTCCGCCGAATCGCGCACCGCGCGCTTCTCCACCTCGGTAATTCCTGACGGGACGCAGATCACGATCCGCGGCTTCATCAGGAACTTGTGCCGTACCACGCGGCGGATGAAATCCGACAGCAGCCGCTCGGTGATCTCGAAGTCGGCAATCACGCCGTCCTTGAGCGGTCGAATCGCCGCAATCTCGCCCGGCGTGCGCCCGAGCATCCGGCGCGCCTCCGACCCGATCGCCAAGATCTTGCCGCTGGCCACCTCCACCGCCACCACCGACGGCTCGTTAAGCACAATCCCCTGCCCGCGCACGAATACCAGCGTGTTGGCCGTGCCGAGGTCGATCCCGATATCGTTGGAAAATCTGCTGAAAATCGACATTACGCTATTTCATCCCCGTAAAGTTGGCACAAGTTAGAAAGTTTTCAATCTCCGGCAAGGGAAATGTTGCCCCGCTCACCGGCCGCTCCGGTACCGCGCCGCTGCTTCGCGCAACGCCGCAAACAATTGGCGGCTGACCGGATCGTGTCCCCACGCCTCCGGGTGCCACTGCAATCCCACCGTGAAACCGTCCGACTCGACGGCCTCGATTACTCCATCGGCAGTTCGTGCCGAAACCCGCAGCCCCTCCCCCAATCGTTTTATCGCCTGGTGGTGCGCGGTGTTCGTCTCAATCTGCGTCGCCCCGACAATCCGGTGCAGCAAAGTCCCCGTCACCACCGTGACCGGATGCCGGGTGGCAAAGTCCAGCTCCCCCTGCTGCGAATGATTACCCGCCCCCGGCTGATACGACAAGTCCTGGTACAGCGATCCGCCGAAAGCCACATTCATGATCTGCAGCCCCCGGCAAATCCCCAGAATCGGCAACTGCCGCTGGAACGCCGCCTGCATCAGCCGCGCCTCGAAGTGGTCGCGCCGCGGGAACTGCGGCTTGCAGAGCGGATCAATCGCCTCGCCGTAAAGCTCCGGATGAACATCCTCGCCCCCGACAAACAACAGCCCGTCGACAATGCGGCCGTAGTCGTCAATGTGCTCCAGCCGTTCCGTCAGTGGAATCGCCACCGCCACCGCGTCGGCGTCCTCGACCGACTCGTAATAATGTTGCTTCAGGAATTCGAAACGATAGGCCGGCAACGGCCGAAAATCATGATCCTCGGCGGTCAACGCCAGCACCACACCGATGACCGGCTTACTCACCGCCGCCCCCAGGCTCTCGCCTTGCATTCCCTCGCTTAGAAGGCATACAAAATCCCTACATGAAACTGGCCGCCGGAGTCGACGCGGTTAATGCTGATCCGCTGGCCGTAGTCGAGCCGCACCGGCCCCACCGGCGACATGAACTGCAGCCCGACGCCGGTGGTCACTGCCACTTGTTTCAATGTTACGTTTCGCAGCTTGTCGACGTTGAAGCCGCTGTCGATAAAATACGACCCCCACAGCTTGCCGAACAACGGCCGCCGCAACTCCAGATTAAGCAGCGCCGTCGCCTCGCCGCCCACCGGCACGCTCACCAGCGTCGTGTCTGATCCGCTGCCTTTCGGGACCATTTCGTGCGGGCCGAAGTCATTCTCCGGAAAGCCGCGCATCGTGTACGCGCCGCCCAGGTAGAAGCGCTCCTTGGCCGGTACGTCCGACGACGTCCCGAATTCATTGACATAGCCCAGCCGAATCCGCGATGCAAACACCGTCTTCGACCCGAACCGATTGTACTTCGACCAGCTATACAGCAGCTTGATGAAGTCGTTGTCGCCGCCGAGAATACCGCCGACATATTCGAACCGATACACCGTATATGACCCGCTGCTCGGATTGAACCGGCTCTGAATCGGCCGGCTGTCGCGCTCCAGTTGCAGAATCAAGCGCCGGTTGATCGTGATCCCTTCCGGCTCCAGCGCCGCCCGCAGCACCGCCGAATCGACATCCACCTGCTCGTAGTTCAGCGAAGTCGACAGCTTGGTCTTCAGCGAAAATTCACGCACCGCCGTCGCGTCTACCGTAAATGACCGATAGTGGTACTTCAACGACGGCGACGCCGCCCGCGGCTCATACTTGAACGTCAGAATCAGCGGCATCCGAATCCGAAAAAGGTACGGCTCGGTATAAACAAATTGGTATTTCGGCCGCACGAACAGCGAGTCTTTGAAGGTGAAACTCGTGGTCAGCGACAAATTGGCGCTGCGCGCCGTCCCGCGGATATTACGATCACCGAATGAGCCGATCGCGTTGAACGCCACGCCGGCCTGCTCGTCCTGCGCCGCGCCGCCACCGACCGCCGCAAAGCGCGGCTTGCGCTCCACGGCACTGACGTAGAAGTCGGGCTGCAGGCTGTCCAGCGAGTTCATCGACTCCGGTAACTTCAGCGTCACGAAATTGAACAGCCCGGTGCGAATCAACCGCTGCTGCGACTCAAAGAATTTGTCGCGCGAGTAGATGTCGTTCTTCTTGAACGTGATCTCCTGCCGGAAGATGTTCGGCCTGGTCAGCAAATTCGTGTCGACGATCACGTCGCCAAACAGCACCAGCTGGTTGCGCGTGATATTGATATTGACCGTCGTCAGCGCCTGCGCCGTGTCCTTGTCGACGTCAACCGCCACGTCGGCATAGGGGTAGCCTTTGTTGGCAAAGATCGCCTTGATCCCGTTGCGCGCTTCGTTGACCGCAAAGCGGTTGAGATACTCCCCTTCCCGCAGCGCATTGGCCGCGACGCTGATGCGATAACCGTCGCTGCCCAAATCGCCGGTCAAATTCAGTTTGGCGATCCGGTAACGCTGCCCCTCGCTGATCGCAATATGCACTACCGCCGCTTCCGGTTTGTGCCCCGGCGTCAGCGTGATCTCCACCTCGGCATCGTCAAATCCCTTGCTCCGGTAGAAATACTGCAGCAGGATCAGGTCCCGCTCGTACGTCACCTTGGTGTAGCGGTTCGCCCGCATCAGGCTCACCGACTGCCAGAAACCGTCCTCCTTGGACGCGATGTTTTTGCGAATCGTCTTCTCGTCGAATGCATGGTTCCCCGTAATCACGATCTTCTCGATCATCGGCCGCTTGCTCAGCATCCGGATCAATTCCTGCTTCTGCGCCGTCGCTGCCCCCGCCAGCAGGCACACTAACAGGCCGATCAAACTGAACCGCCTCAGCATCAGCGAAACTCCCAGTTGACCAGCAGATCCAGCCGCCACAGCCGGTCGCGATCGTAGCGCCCGTTGACCGACAAATGCCGCCCCAGCCGGTACTCCGCGCCGTAATCGGCCCGGCCGTCAACCGTGAGCGATGACACGTACGTGTACACGTTCGGCAGCGTGTACAACCCCAGCGACACCGCCGCGCCCTCGATGTTGTTCTTCTCCCCCACCACCGGCGTAATCTCGAACCATTCCAGCCCGAAGTTGCGCAGCAGCGCCTGGCCGGTGATGGTGCCGAGATAGCCGAGCGCGCCGACCTGGATGCGGTTCTGGAAGTCGGAGGCCAACTGCGAGCTGTTTGCGCCGGAAGCCGTCTGATTCACCAGGATCAGCATGATCATGTCCTCGATGCTCAGTTCCGAACCCGCCGCCGCCGCAAACTGCGGCTGGCTGATCGTCCCGCGCACCGTCGCATTCACGTCGATATAGCCGCTCGAACCGCCGACACCGGCCGCAGCGCTGCGCACCCGCGTCGATACGTCGATGTACAAATCCGGATCGGGTTCCGGCTTGTTGAACGCCAGATAACTGCCCGATTCGATTCGCCAGGGCATGTCCAGGAAATAGAATGTCCCGCGTGCGACGTTGAGCGTGCCGATGTAGTTGTCCTTGGCATCCTCGCGCAACACCCGCACCGTGCCGTCCACCACCATGTTGACGTCCGAGTTCTTCACCCGCACCGACCCCGGCAGCATCTCGACATTGAGATTGTAGTCCCACAGCGCCGTGGTGTCCACGTCCTCCAGCACCATCGTGGTATATTCGTTCTCAAATTCGTCGAGATACTCCGCCTCGTAGACGGTCACGTCCCCCGAAATCAGCGGCGGATCGGCGCCCCGGACTTCCAGATCGAAGTCCGCCCGCCCGTAGATCTCCCCCAGCTCGTACTGAATCGGTACGTCGTAACCGACCACCGCCAGCTGGTAGTCCCACAGGTCGCGCGTTAGGATATTGATTTCGCCCGCCGTCCGGACTGACCCCGACCGCCACGACGACCCGAGCAGCTTCTTGCGCTTGTGCCGCACCGTGCCTTCCGCCCACTCGACGATCACCTGCTTGCCGTTCGAGGTGATCTTGGCTTCAATATCCTCGATCGGATTGGTCATCTGGTACACCTTCAGCCGCCCCTTGCTCAGATTGAATTCGCCGCGCGACTGAGGCTGCTGCGGCGTCCCGTAAATCTCCAGGTCAAGATTGAAGTCGCCGGTCAACGACTCGATCTGGTCGTTGAACGAAGACACAATACCCAGATCGTTCCCGGCCGAGCGAATATTCAGGTCCAGCGGCTTCTCCGGAACGTAGGTCACGCCGCTGTCAAGATTCATCACCAGCGGGAAGGTACCGTCGGCGTTGATGTCGTAGCCGCGAAATTTCAGATTCAGGTTCGTGAACGACAACAGCGAATCGGCGAACCGGATTTCCGTTGACAGATTCCCGAGCGAATCCGCGCCGTACACCAGCCCCGCGATCGTGCCGGTGATGGTCATTGCCGGATTTGCCAGGCGGCCCACCATCCGGCCATCGAGACTCAACGCTCCGCCCAGCAGTGTGTCGCCGGTGAGATTCGTGATCCAGTCGGTGTAGGTGAAGTCCTCGGTCGCCAGGCTCAGCACGATCGTCGTGTCGAAGCCATAGCTGCAATTGATCGCAACCCGCCCCGCGTCGCCCTGCAAGTGCACATCCTTCACGTCGATCCGGTCGGCCAGGAAATCCACCTGCACCGGCTGCGTGTTTTTGTACTCGAGCGAATCCCACTGCATCGTAAAGTTGCTGACGGTGACGAACGCCGTGCTGTCGATGATCGTCGCGTGTGCCCGGCCGTCCAGAATCATCCGGTGACTGCGCTGCAAGATCGGCGTCTCGATCGCCGCCGAGTCAATATCGAGATACGTGCGCGCCAGGTTGATCGCGACCTCGTTCGAGTCGATCTCCAGTGCCAGCCGCACGCTGTCGGCCGGCAAGTTCCAGACATCGCTCTTCCACGCGAACAGGTCAACGTACCCGCGCTGCCCATACATGAAACTGGCGATGTCGAAATCCGCCACCAGACTGTCGGTTGAGAAACCGTAGAAACTGCACGAGTCGCCGAAGAAGCGGCCGCGAATGTCGGGATCCAGCACCGGCCCCGAAACCTCATAGGTGGCGTATGCCCCGCCCGACAATTCCTCGATAAACAAATCACCCCAGAAGTCCGCCAACTGGGAAGTGCGGAAATCGCCGGCCAGCAGCATATCGCCATCGTAGCGCACAATGCCTTCCGTCGTGAACCGTGAATTCTCATACCACATCGAGAACCCCGGCTGAAAATACATGTCCTCGACGTTTAGCGTGATCTCGCCGCGCAACGAGTCGTAGCGTACCCAGTCGAACTGTCCCGGCGGGCAATCAACCGTCAGGTCAAGTGTAAACGAGTTCTCACCGAAGCCGCTCCCGTTTAGCGCAACCGTGCCGTTCATCCGCGACGGAAATGTCCCCGGTAATACCTTCTCCAGATTGAAGCTCCGCACTACCAAATCACCGCTGTACGTCTCCGGTCGCGCTTCAAAATTGATCTCGACCGCCCCCGTCATCGTGCCCCCGAACATCTGCCCGTCAAAATTCGTCAGCTTCAGGATGCCGCGGTCGAAGGTCAGATCGCTGCTGAAAGGACCCAGCTCCCGCTCAAACAACACCCCGCGCGCCTGCGCTCTCCCCTCAAACAGCTTGGGCCGCCCGGTGATCTCGGCGGAGAAATCGAACGCCCCCCGCATCGCAATCCCCAGTAAACTGCCGATCTCCGTCAGCGAGACATGGCTGTCGCGGATGCTGAACCGGAACGGCAGCGAATCCGTCAGCGGATACAGCCCCCCGCCGACTATCAGCGACGAATCAGTCAACACATAGAGTGAGTCGAGGCCGAGCGCGCCGTTGGAGTACGCCAGCCCGGTGTGCAGTTCGCGCAGGTGAAAGGATCGATGCGGATAGTGCGCCGAGACCGAGTCGAAGTTGATTGCAATGACGTCATTCTGCAACGATCCCCGGAGGGCCACATAGATGCTGTCGAAATACAGCGTCTGCTTCTGCCGCGACCACTGGAACCGTCCGTCATCGAGCACAAACCGGTCGATCGTAACATTCGGCAACGCGCGCTTCGCGGCCGTCGCCGGCTTGGCCGCGCCGTTCTTCGGCAGCAGCACCCGGCCGGTGGAATCGGACCGCAAGATCAGCGCCGGCGCCGTTATGAACAAACTGTCGATATGCCAGTCGCCGCGCCACAACCGGCGGAAATCGTAGTAGGCGTCGATCCGGTCGATCTTGACCATCCGGTAACTCTCGCCCGGAGTGCGCGTGTCGACGCGCACGTTTTCCGCCGTCAGATCGCTCCAGTACGAACCCGACAGCCGCTCAAACTCGATCGTGACGTCGTACTTCGACTCGATGTACCGCGCCAGCAGCAAATGAATCGCCCGCGGCACCAGCGTCGTCTGCGTCACCA
This sequence comes from Candidatus Zixiibacteriota bacterium, assembly GCA_020853795.1. Classification (NCBI taxonomy): domain Bacteria; kingdom Pseudomonadati; phylum Candidatus Zixiibacteriota; species Candidatus Zixiibacteriota bacterium. The sequence continues at coordinate 2,654 of JADYYF010000137.1, read as the reverse complement.
GATAAAACGTCAAAGCCACTGCCGCGATGAAGCCGAGGATCAGCGCGATCGGGATGTGGAAGAGATACCTCATCCGCCGTACACCCGCGCCACCGTCCCGGCGATCAACCGGCGCTGCGGCCCCGCCAAGCCGGCCGCCGCCATCACGGCCGCCAGTTGCTCCGCCGTTGCGCCCAGATTGCGCGCCCCCCGCACGTGGCTATAAAGCTGCACCGGATGATTCGAATTCGCCAGGAACGCGATGCTGGCAACTTCTCGCTCCAACGCCGTCGGCCCCGGTCGCGACAACACCTTGCCGTATCCTTCCACCACCATCCACTCCGCCAGTTCCGGCGAGACCGAAGCCATGTTCGCAACCAACCGTTCGAAGTTGGGGCTGTAAATTGTCGCACACAAAATCTCCCCCCGTCGCCGCCAATCTTGCCAGTCGTGAATCTCCGCCACCGTCACCGGATTGGGGATCTGCTTGGCCGCGCGTACTTGCGCCAGCACCTTGGTCGCCTCGATCGTCTGGGCGTAGCCGAAAAACAGATACGACTGCAGGGTAATTTCGTAGGCGATCGGTAGTTCCAGCGGCTGCGGAATTGCCCGCTCGTACTCCACGCGCAATGCCTCAAGCTTCCCCGGCGCCAGTGCGTCCGCCAGCCGGGCTACCGCTATCAATCGCTCCATCGATTCCCGTTCATCCTATTGATCGCCAAAGCATTCGCTCTCAGGATCACCTAATGTAATAGTTGAAGCGACGGCATACACAACAAAAACGAAAACGCCGTCGGCATCCTCCGACGGCGTTCGCTTGTCGTTTTGGCTCGAAGTCGGCGCTCTCAGCGCGCTGCGGCATTCCGCAGCAGCGGTGAATCGCTGCTGACCGGCTTGAAGAACGGCGCCTGCGGCCGCGCTTGCGGCAACTGGTAATACCGCATCCCGGCCTGCGTCGCGTAGTCGCCGGTACTGGTCCGGCGCCCCATGCGCTTCAAATAGGCAACATACAGCGACTCAATCGTGGCGCTGGTCAGGCGCAGCGACTTGACGTTTTGTACCGACGTCGCTCGGTAGTTCGACCGCTGGCCCGACACACCGAGGATATTCTCGTAAAATGTCGGCGGCTCCTGGTACCGCTCACCGGTCGGCGTAGCGTTGACGAACTGCGCTTGCGTCGCCGGAGCCGCATCGCTCATCAGCGCCGGCTCATTCGGATTCGGGATCCGGTCGCTGCGCAAAAACGTAAACGCCAACAGTGCGCACACGCCCACCGCTGCCAGGCTCGAAGCCCACGCCAGCGGCCGCCGCCACAACGACGGCTCCCGCAGCGGCAGATAGCTCTCGGTCGGCCGGTGCTGCTCCGCGAAAATGCGGTTCATCAGTTGGAGATTAAAATCTTCGGGGACGTGCTTCTGCGGCAGCGCGCGCGCCGCGGCTACGATCTCTTCGATGTAGAGCTTTTCACGTTCACAACTTTTGCAAGATCTTATATGTGCCTCCATCTCCTTCAGGAGATTCGAGTTTAATGAACCATCATAGGATGCTGATAGGTAGGATCGAGCCTTTCGACAATTCATATGACTCCTCCATGCGCGGCTTTAAGCGGTTGCGCAGGATCGCACGAGCCCGGTTCACACGCGACTTGACCGTGCCCAGCGGCACGCCCAAAACTTGCGCAATCTCCTCGTACGAGAGATTGTCGACGTCGCGCAAAACGAAGGCGGTCTTGTATTTTTCCGGTAAACGTTTGATTTCCGTCTCCAATAAATTCCGCAACCCGGAATTGTTCTCGGCCTTCTCTTCCTTGGCCGGCAACTTGTCAGCAAAATCGAAGATATCAAAAAACTTGATTTTCTTGCGTCGGCGCAGCTCGTTGCGCGCCAAATTCAACGCGATCGTGTAAATCCACGTCGAAAACGCAAACCGAAAATCGTAGGACATCTTGTGCTGCCACACGCGCAGGAAGGTATCTTGAAGCAGATCGTTCGCTTCCTCTTCCGATGACAGCATGCGATTGAGCACATTAAACAGACGGTCTTTGTAGCGATTGACAAGCGTATTGTAGGAGACCATGTCGCCCTCCTGCACACGCTTCATCAACTCCAGATCCGGTAGTGACTCTCTGTTCAGCATCGTGTCCTTTCCATATCTGCCCAATGGTTGCTAAGCAATAATACAACCGCCCGCCGCCGTTGTTCCAGATTTCTCGCTTTCCTTCTTGCTTCGGACGCTTGGCTGCGTACATTAGTCCCGAAACCGCACCTAACCGGGAGTTTTGTAAGTGACTGTAGCCGAAGTAATTAGAAATAGGCACTCGATCCGATCCTTCGAAAACCAGCCGATCGAACCGGAAAAACTGCAAGCCATTCTCGAGGCCGCCCGCCTCGCGCCCTCCGGCTGGAACGACCAGCAATGGAAATTCATCATCGTTCGCCAGCGCGAAGCCCTCAAGAAGCTGGCGCATGCTTGCGACGACCAGATGCACGTCGCGGAAGCGGCCGTCGCCATCTGCGCCGTCATCCCCAACTGCCTCGGCCTCGAGCCGCGCAAACGCGAAATCCGCCTGCAAGATTTGGCCGTTGCCAATGCGTTCATGACCCTGCAGGCCGTCGAACTCGGACTCGGCACCTGCTGGATCGGCGCCTACAACGCCTGGAAAATCCGCCGCCTGC